>JAAFHL010000017.1:13426-16749 GCA_013298365.1 Bacteroidota bacterium
TACACATTTTTCGAGGGCAAATATATAATATTTTTTTTACTAATAATTGTTTTGATACTTTTTAGCACAAATTTTTGCAAAAATTGCTGCAAAAATAACATTTTTATGTGCCGAAGGGAAAAAGTAGGTGCTTTTTGCGCCCAAACACTTATTCCAGCATTTCCATGATTTGTACTGCGTCAAGTTGCTCATAAAAATCATTTTCTTTGCCAATCAAAGCATCAGAAAGTTCTTGCTTTGATTGTTGCAAGCGTAAAATCTTTTCTTCTATGCTATTTTTGGTGATAAATTTGTAATAAAAAACCGACTTTGTTTGCCCAATTCTGTGCGCTCGGTCTATTGCTTGCTGCTCTACAGCGGGATTCCACCAAGGGTCAAGAATAAATACATAATCGGCGGCAGTAAGGTTTAAGCCTACACCTCCTGCTTTGAGCGAAATGAGGAAAACTTTAATATTGGGATTAGATTGAAAGCTTTCTACCTTTTTTTTGCGTTCAGCAGCAGGGGTACTACCATCTAAATACAGATAAGGTGTAGCATTTTGCTTCAAATCGCTTTCAAAAATGCTCAACATGCGCACAAACTGCGAAAAAATCAGTACTTTGGAATCCGTAGCCAAGATTTCTGCCAACTTCTCTTTCACTTCTGCATATTTCCCCGACTCATCTATCCCGAGTGTATCATCAGTCATACGTGGATGTATTGCAATTTGCCTGATTTTTTGCAAACCTGCCAAAATATTGAGCTTATTTTTGCGTAATGTCCCTTCTTGTATGAGTTCTAATAAATAATTTCGGTAGGTATCTCTTGTTTTTTCATACAATGCTTGCTGCTTTTCGGTCATTTCGCAATAATGAATATTCTCTATTTTTGGCGGCAAATCGGTAGCAACTTCCTGCTTTTTTCTGCGCAAAATATACGGCTGAATAATACGCCTAAGTTGCGCTGCTTGCTTGGTAGAACGCTCTTTTTCTATCGGAATTTGATAAAACTGCTTAAAAAAGGCTTCATTTCCTAACAAACCAGGATTCAGAAACTCCATTTGCGACCAAATATCAGTTACCGAGTTTTCCAAAGGTGTACCCGTTAGCGAGAGGCGATATTGCGAGATAAGTTGTTTTACAGCTTGTGAAATTTTGGCTTCTGGATTTTTGATAGACTGACTTTCATCTAAAATAGTATAGTGAAAAGGAAAAGTTTTGAGTATATCAATGTCCATGCGCATCGTACCATAAGTCGTCAAAATAACATCAAAAAAGGAAAAAGCAGCAGGCGTTTTGCTGCGATTTGTGCCAATATGTGTCATAGTCCGCAGTTCAGGCGCAAATTTGCGTAATTCATTTGCCCAGTTAAAGACCAAAGAAGTTGGCATCACTATCAAAGACGGCGTTTTGACACCATTTTCCTTTTCTTTCAACAGTAAAGCAATGGTTTGCAAGGTTTTACCCAATCCCATATCATCTGCCAAAATCACGCCAGCCTTATTTTCTTTCATATAAGACAACCATTCATACCCTTTTTGTTGATAATGACGCAATTCTGCTTTCAAATTTTTGGGTGTAGCCAAAGTAGGAATATTTTCAAAAGGCAGCAAATTAGCAGCTTTTGAAGTCTTTTCTTCCACAGGCAAAAGGGGGATTTGATAATTGCGAATCCGAATGATATGTCCTTCATTTTTAGCCACTTCCATCAAATGCCGATAATGGGTAAACCAGGTTTCGGGCAAAATAGCATACGTGCCATCAGGTAGTGCATACTCTTTTTGGTGACGCAAAATATGATTTTTGAACTGAATAAACGGAATTTTATATTTGCCAATCGTTACAATGGCTTGAATATCAAACCAATCGCCATCGGCTTTTGTGTTAATGTCTAAGGTAGGTTCTACCAAATTGAACTGGAAATTTTGGCTACTTTGTACAATCGTAAAATCCATATCTTCCAATGCTACCGCATTTACAGCGAGCCAATTCAAGCCTTTGTCTTTGGGAATATTTTCCCAAGCCAAAAAACTTTCGGGATTTGGCGCAATTTCAGACAGAAATTTTTTACGTAAATTTTCTGCCGCCATTTTGCGATGAATACGGTAAAAAGTGAAAGGCGTTTTATTTTCAAAAAAAACTTTTAAAGGCAACTCCTGTACATCTTCCCTAAATTCCCAAGCAAAATTGCCATATATCACTTTTTTCTCAAAAGAAAAACCCGCATGTTCCTCATATTTCACTTCTAATTGAAAAAAAGGAATCGTATTTATATCATAAATTTCAAAGCCTTTGGGACGCACCTCATATTTTTCTAATACCTGCCCAATAAACTTCTCAAAATATTCAAGCTCCTTATTTTTGGGAATTTCAATATTAAATTTCGTCAAAAAAGGCTGCATTTTTTTGCCTTCAATGTCATTATTAAAGGTAAATAGTTCCCCTTTCATCAAAATCCAGGCAGGCTGATTGGTAAGAATAATGGCTTTTTGGTGGGTAAGAAAAAGTTTTTCTTCTCTCAATTTAAGCGTAACATAATAAAGAACCCGATTTGCTTCACGCTGAAAATGAAAAATAGCAGTTGCCTTTTCTTTTGACCAATTTATTTTGCGAAAAGCAGGATAACCATCGTTGCCCATCTCATAAATCGCCTTCTTTTCTAATAATGGAAAAATCGTAACTAATTGTTTCTGAATGAAATTGTTTGCCAAAGCAGGCAGCGCTGATTGAGGAGCAGAAAACTTTTTGAGAAAAAAATCTTCTTGTTTTTTCAGTTCTCCCCCAAACTTTTTTACCAAAGCACCAATTTGCAATTCTTTACAGATTTGCACCAACTTTCTGTCATGCTCATCAATATTTGCCGAAAACTTGTCTATATTTTCGGGTGTGAGGCTTTGATAGGTAAAGCTATATTGCTCATTATCTAAGAGTTGCACAATATATGCACCCACCAAATAATGAAAATATTCGTGATGATACAAGGCATACACGATACGATATGGCAAATCTGGATTGACAAAATGCGACATTCAGGAACAATTATGAATATAATTTTAGTACTAAAAACGGTCAAAATTAGCATAAAATTGGCATACTTATGGATTTTTTCGTTAGGGGAAGTAAAAATATTGAAATTTTTGCTCAATAAAAATGTTAGTCAAAGACATAAAAAAGCTAATTTTGTAAGGCAATATTGTGTATATTTGCATTTTAAACAACATATCTATGGCACTTCCCGCAGAAAAACTACTTCATACACTTGACGAATATTTTTTGCTCACAGACCATGAAAGCGATATTCGCTACGAATATCATGATGGCAAAATCGTAGCAATGGCAGGC
>JAAFHL010000017.1:16759-29715 GCA_013298365.1 Bacteroidota bacterium
ACGACATAATATTATCACTGGTAATATTTTTGTCGAATTTCATAACAAATTGAAAGGGCAAAAATGTATGCCTTTCAATTCGGACACTCGATTGCGTGTAACCCAGCAAATGTGGGTCTATCCTGATGTGATGATTTCTTGCCATGATGAGGACATAAAGGCTCGTTTGTATGTGCAGCATCCTTCTTTAATCGTAGAGGTTTTGTCTAGCAGCACAAGAATGGTAGATTATCGTCTCAAAAAACAGCATTACTTCCAAATCCCTGATTTACAATACTATATTATGATAGAAACCGCCGCTGTTTTTGTAGATGTATATGAAAAACAAGGTGATGATTGGGTAAATCGGATTTATACAGAAATAGAAAATATCATTCCTTTGCCTTTATTAGGTATGGAATTGTTGGTTGCAGACTTGTATGATAGGGTGTTGTTTGACGAAGAAAACGAATCTTAATCCAATATTTCCATGTACTACTTCGCATCAGAAGCTGCTATTCCTATACGTGCCGCCGCCGCCGAATCTTCGGAAATGGTAAGTCAGTTGCTATTTGGTGATATTGTAATTGGGAAAGAAGTGCAGGAAAATTGGCTTTTTATCCAACATATCGAAGATGGCTATGAGGGTTGGGTAACGATATACATGCTTACCCCGATTTCTCATACAGAATATGAAAGCCTTCAAGATTGGCAATTTGTACATGATGCAAATACCATTTTAAGATTGCAAGATGGCACAGAAATGCGACTGCCGATTGGGGCAAAATTTCCGATACAAAATGATGGCTATTTTAGTTTAGGAAACAAAAAATGGCAATTAATCGCAGGTGAAATTAAGCCAATATTACCCCCACATTTATTATTAGAAACGGCATACAAGTTTTTAAATATTCCCTATCTTTGGGGCGGAAGAGGCGGATTTGGCATAGATTGTTCAGGCTTTACACAAAATATTTTTAGGTTACATGGCATCTCTCTTTTGCGTGATGCTTCGCAACAAGCAAAGCAAGGAACAGAAATTTCGTGGGAAAATAAACAAATAGGAGACGTAGTTTTTTTTGCAAAAAAAGGAAAAAAAAATGTGTCACATGTTGGAATTTACATAGGAAATGAGAAAATAATTCACAGTTCTGGGAAAGTTAGGGTAGATAAACTAAACTTTCATGGCTTATATTCGTATGAATCTGAAAATGTTACGCATACATTACTAACCATCAAACGTTTTTTCTCATGGGAATTACAGCAAGAACCAAAGTCTTAGTCCTGAATCAAGATTATCAGGCTATCGGCGTATGCTCTGCTGAACGTGCGTTTGTGTTGGTGTATCTGCAAAAAGCCGAACAGTTGAAGGACAATCCTGCCCTAAAACTACGGACGCTAACGGAAAGCTACACTTTTCCGTCCATCATTCGACTGCGCAAATACATCGCGCTCCCGTACAAAAAAGTACAGCTTTCTCGCCAAAATGTTTTTAGACGTGATAGCAATCAGTGTGTCTATTGTGGAAGTGCCAATCATAGCCTGACCATAGACCACGTTCTGCCACGCTCTATGGGCGGTAAAGATACTTGGGAGAACCTTGTAACTGCCTGCCAAAAATGTAATGCTAAGAAAGGCAACCTTACGCCCGAAGAGGCAAATATGCCCCTTAGATATCGTCCTTTCAAACCGAGTTTCGTGATGTTTTTGAGCAATTTCTCTGGAAATGTGCTTGATGACTGGAAACCGTATTTGTATATGACGTAAAATAGTTTTCTTATTGTTCCTTTCGACTCCATTCAGGGAACACTAAGAAAGTTGAAGGGGATATAAATGAAATGTTGAAGGCACAGGCTGTATGCTTGTGCTTTTTTATTTTCAAAAAAAATGAAAAATATGTACCTTTGCGAAAGAATGGAAAGAAACAGTATCACTTCTCCTAAATATTTGTTGAAAATTATCGCTGTTTTGCGCAAGAGGTATTTATTTAACATATTAGCTATTAAGATATGAAATTTGAAATTTTGGTACATACTATTGAACAAGCACATCAGTATTTTCAACAACAAGCAAGCAAAGCTGTAAATGTGGCTTTGACACTTCGCAATTGGCTGATAGGCTATTATATCGTAGAATTTGAGCAAAATGGGGACGAACGTGCGAAGTATGGGGCAAAATTACTGCAGCAACTTGCGGAAAAATGTGCAGGCATTAAAGGTTTAGATGAACGCTCTCTACGAAATTTCAGGGTATTTTATCAATATTATCCTCAAATTCAAGCCGTAATTATAAATGAAATAGGGGGAACGCAAATTTGGGGGGCATTGCCCCCCAAATCTGAAATTACAGAAGATATTCATACATTAAAAGGTAATTTGATAGTTTCAAAGTTGTCTTACACGCATTTAGAATTACTCATTAAAATAGACAATCCATTGAAAAGAGTTTTTTACGAATTGGAATGTATCAAAGGAAACTGGAGTGTGAGGGCATTAAAACGCCAAATTAATAGTCTATATTATGAGCGTTCTGGTATGAGCGCAAAACCTGAATTATTATCAGAAATAACGCAAGCGAAAACGGCATCTTTAGTGCCTACGGACGTAATTAAGTCTGTGTATATTTTTGAATTTTTGGGTTTAAATCCCAAAGATACCGTAGAGGAGCATGATTTGGAAACAGCATTGCTTGACCATTTGCAGCAATTTATGTTAGAACTGGGTCATGGCTTTTGTTTAGAAGCAAGACAAAAGAAAATACTTATTGGCGATGAATATTTTTTTATAGATTTGGTTTTTTACCATCGCATTCTCAAATGTCACATCTTGATAGAATTAAAGGTTGAAGATTTTAATCATCATAATATTGGACAATTGAATACATATTTAAACTACTACAAAGCAGAGGTCATGCGTCTTGATGACAATCCAACTATAGGTATTTTGCTTGTAACCGATAAAAATAATGCCTTAGTTGAATATGCTACTGCTGGAATGGATAACCAATTATTTGTTTCGAAATATTTGTTGGAATTGCCAAAAAAAGAAATATTAGAGGCGTTTATCAAACAAGAAATAAAAAAATGGAATCATTCTGAGATGTAAAAAATTACATGAACTTATTTCCCATGAATCAAAAACGAAGAAAAGAAGTAGCGAAAATCATACAGGAATTGGCAGAAATTCAAACACGCATAGAAGCACTTCAAGAGCAAGAACAAAGCGAATTAGACATAGCCTAAATATAAACAATTTAACATACATGACACTCTCCACAAAATACTCCCCCTCCGAAGTTGAGGACAAATGGTACGCAAAATGGATTGAAAATCAATTATTTAAGTCTGTACCTGACGAAAGAACGCCTTACACCATTGTGATGCCACCGCCGAATGTTACGGGCGTGTTGCATATGGGGCATATGTTGAACAATACGATTCAAGATGTCTTGGTGCGCAGGCGTAGAATGATGGGTTTCAATGCTTTGTGGGTGCCTGGCACTGACCATGCTTCGATAGCGACAGAGGCAAAAGTCGTAAATTTATTAAGAGAACAGGGTATCAAAAAATCCGAAATTGGTCGGGAAGAATTTTTGAAACACGCCTTTGTTTGGAAGGAAAAATATGGCGGCATTATCTTGCAACAGCTTCGCAAATTGGGCGCAAGTTGCGATTGGGATAGGACAACTTTCACCATGGACGACCACTATTACAAGGCGGTTGTGGATACTTTCGTGGATTTGTACGAAAAAGGTTACATCTATCGTGGCTTGCGTATGGTGAACTGGGACGTGAAAGCGCAAACTGCCGTTTCTGATGAGGAAGTTATTTTTCAAGACAAAACAGATAAGTTGTACTATGTTAAATATGTAATTGAAGGTACAAACGACTATTTGACGGTGGCAACAACTCGTCCTGAAACGATTATGGGCGATTCGGGGCTTGCGATTCACCCAGAAGATGAAAGATATACGCATTTGCATGGCAAAAAAGTAATTGTTCCGCTTGTAAATCGGGTAATTCCTATCATTTTGGACGAATATGTAGATAGGGAATTTGGGACAGGTTGCCTCAAAGTTACGCCTGCGCATGACAAAAATGACTATGAAATTGGCTTGCGTCATAATTTGGAAATCATAGATACAATCGGGCTTGACGGGAAATTGAATGATAAATCTCCTTTTTTTGTAGGAGAAGACAGAGAAGTAGCCCGAAAAATGATGGCAAAAGCCTTAAAAGCAGCCGATTTAATGGAAAAAGAGGAGGAATATGCGCACTCGGTAGGTTTTTCGGAAAGAACAAATGCTGTAATTGAGCCAAAATTGTCTATGCAGTGGTTTTTGGATATGAAAAAAATCTCTGAACCTGCTTTATCAGCCGTTTTAGAAGGAAAAGTAAACCTTATTCCTGAAAAATTTACGAATACCTATCGTCATTGGATGGAAAATGTAAAGGATTGGTGTCTTTCTCGTCAGCTTTGGTGGGGACAGCAAATTCCTGCATACTTTATAAGTGGAGAGTTGAAAGTTGAGAGTGGAGAGTTAGGAGAAACATCTGCGGAAATCAGCGAAAAAATCTCCGAAAATCTGCGAGAAAATCAACAACTTTTTGTTGTAGCAAGCACAAAAGAGGAGGCTTTGGAAAAGGCAAAGGCTTTGACGGGAAATGCGGCTTTGACATTGGCGGATTTGAAGCAAGATGAGGACGTTTTGGATACTTGGGCTTCTTCTTGGCTTTGGCCCATGGAGGTTTTTAAAGGTATTTCAAATCCTGATAATGAGGAGTTTAAGTATTATTATCCCACAAATGACTTGGTTACAGCTCCCGAAATTTTGTTCTTTTGGGTGGCTCGTATGGTGATGGCGGGTTACGAATATGCAGGCGAAAAACCCTTTCAAAATGTGTATCTCACAGGCATTGTACGGGACAAACAACGCCGCAAAATGTCAAAATCTTTGGGTAATTCACCTGACCCTTTGGATTTGATTGCAGTAAGTGGGGCAGATGCGGTGAGAATGGGCATGTTATTGTGTTCGCCTGCGGGAAATGACATTTTGTATGATGATGAATTAGTGGAGCAAGGGCGCAATTTTGCCAACAAAATATGGAATGCTTTTCGCCTCATAAAAGGCTGGGACATTGTAGGAACAGGGCAATGCCCTGTCCCTACAATGTCCGAAATGGAAATCAACGCTTCGGAATGGTTTGAAAGTCGCTTGAATGAAGTGCGGAAAACGCTTGATACACAATTTGAGCAATTCCGTTTGTCGGAGGCTTTGATGAGCGTTTATAAGCTGATTTGGGACGATTTTTGTGCAAACTATTTGGAAATGATGAAACCGCCGTATGGCGACCCGATTTCTGCCGCAGCTTATGGAAAAGTACAGCATTTCTTTGAAGAATTGATGACGATTTTACATCCTTTTATGCCTTTTATTTCCGAAGAATTGTGGCAAAATGTGCGTGAAAGAGGCGAAAAGCAATTTTTGGCGACCACACAATATTCCGAAATTGGCGAGGTTAATGCAACTTTACTTTCCGAAATGCAACATATTTTGGAAGTTGTTGTAGCGATTCGTGCATTTAGAGCAAGCAAGCAAATTTCGCCCAAAGAAACGATAGAACTTTTTATCAAAACGACACAAGAACCTATTTTTGAAAAACATAAAGCCTTGATAAAGAAATTTTTAAATACTTCAGAAATTACTTTTGTTTCCGAAAAAGTACAAGGAGCAGGTGCTGTAATGGTAGGCACAGATGAGTTTTTCATTCCGCTAAAAAACATAGATTTGGCTGCCGAAAAAGCAAAAGCTGAAAAGGAAATCGCTTATTTGGAAGGTTTTTTAGTTTCTGTAAACAAAAAATTGGACAATGAGAAGTTTGTAGCAAATGCAAAACCTGAAATTTTGGAAGCAGAACGGAAGAAAAAAGCAGATGCAGAACAGAAATTGGTGGCTTTGAGGGAGGGGCTATAAATCATATTTTCACATAAAAAATACCTTTCATATACTTTATGTGAAAGGTATTTTTCGTTTTTAGGAATAATTTTGTATATTTGCATTATAAAACTAAATTTAACAATAATTCGTGTTAATTTCTAATATTATGAATGAAGTATATAACCCATTTCCTCGTGGTACAGAATGGATTAGATGGGATTTACATGTACATACTCCAGGTACGCTTAAAAATGACCAGTTTAAAGGAATTGATGGAAAAGATAAATTGACTTCTTTTTATGATAAAATTCGCTCACTCCCTCCTAAAATAAAAGTGATAGGCATCACTGACTATTTTTCTATAAAAAAATATAAAGAAATAAAAAAATATCAAGAAGATAATAAAGGAAAGGAAGCAAATTTAGATAATATTGTCTTGTTTTTACCTAATATTGAGTTTAGGGCAGAGATAAAAGCAAATGATGGAAAAAAACTAAATTTTCATATTATTTTTTCAAATGAAGTTTCTTCTGATGATATAGAAAAATATTTTTTGCATAAATTATCTTATACATTTAATTATGGAAATAATTTAACAGAGACATATAATTGTGATGAAGAGGGATTTAAAAACTTAGGTCGTAATTATTTAGCAAGGCATCAGGATAAGAATGATGTGAGTGATAGTGAGGCATTAGAAACAGGTATGAATCAATTCCATGTAAATTTCGATGAGGTAAAAAAGCATCTCACAGATATTAAATTTGAAGGAAAATATTTGATAGGATTTCCTTCAGGACATGATGGGCTTAGTGGTGTTTTAGAAAAAGATAAGAAAATTCCAAATGGATTTGACCATTTAAGGCACTCACTTGCATCACAAGCAGACTTTATTTTTTCCTCACATAAAGGAGATAGAGATTACTATTCGGGTATGGGTAGATTTTCACAAGAAGATGTTGAGAAAAGATACGGAAAATTAATTCCTTGCATACATGGTTCAGATGCTCATTCATTAGAGCAAGTCTGTGAACCGCATGACACGAATAATAAACCTAATTTTCGCTATTGTTGGATAAAAGCAAATCCAACTTTTGATGGATTAAAACAGATTTTACATGAACCAGCCCATCGGGTTTTTATTGGGGAACTTCCGTTAGAACAAAAGGCGCAAAGTAATGTGATAAAAAGAATTAAGTTTATAGATAATAGTGGAAATGGCATTTTCTCTGATGAATGGATATACATAAATGGCAACCTAAATGCGATAATTGGTGGAAAATCTACTGGAAAATCGTTGTTATTATACTTTATTGCGAAAACGATAGAGTACGAATTAGTTTCAAAAATTCAAAAAGGTGATTCTAATTATTTTCAAGGACAAGATGCTAAGACTAAAAAGCCAAAACCGTGGGAAGATATAGAAAATATTGATTTTGAAGTAGAATGGGGAGATGGGCAAATCTCTAAGTTAAGTAATAAAGGGCAAAACAAGCAAAAAAGTTTAACTTACCTCCCTCAACTTTACATACATAACCTTATTAAAGATGAAAAGGAATTTAAAGAGTTGATATTGGCTGTCTTAAAAGAAGATGAACCTTTTAGGCAAAAGTTTGATGAATTTGAGAAAAATAAAGATAATACATTAAAAAATATGGAAAGTAATATCTCAAATTTAATTGACAGTATTAAAAAATTAGATGCTCATTTAGTACAACATAAAAAATTAGTAGAGAACGAAAATCCTGATTTTGAGTTAAATACTCTCGAAAATGAAAAACAAGACGTGATTAACAGGCAAGAATTGAGCGAAGATGAAAAAGTACAATTACAAGAATTAGAAAAACAAAAAAAAGGTGTTATTAATGGTATTTCAAACCAAAGTAAATTATGTACTTCTTTTGTTAATATGAGAAACTTGATAAATGCAGAAGAAGGTATATTATTGCAAAAAATAACTGATGAGCAAATGCGCAACAAAAGCGGATTATGGGAAGCGGAACACATTGCTAAGTTCGAAGGCGAAATAGAAAACTTGAAAACAAAAATCGCTAATAATTGGAAAGAATTAAGTATGGATTTAGAGAATAAAATTATGCATGAACAAAAATTGCTTGAGGAGAAAAACACAACATTAAACCTTTTAAATGATAGAATAAGCACTATTCAAAATAAAGTACGAGAAAGTAGTGATAGATTGAAAAAAATAGAGGAAAAAATTTTATATTATAATAACAAGAAAAAAGCTATTGAGTCTTCTGAAGTTACAAAACAAATATTAACAGGTAAAATAGCAAGTTTGATAGAATTAACCAACAGCTATCATAAAGGGTTAATTAATTTATATGATGATTTGGAAACATTTATTGGTCAGAAATACTCAACCATTGGAGAAAGTCCAAATTTGATTCTGAAAACGAGTAGGATATTTAAAAACAGTGAATTTAAGGAAAAATTTATTGAGAAGTTTAAGTTGAATGTAAAAACGGCTAATTTTGAGTGGATAGAGGGGATTAGTGCTGATGGATATGAATATGATTCAACAAAGCATGTTGATTTTTATCAGAAATTTCTTGATGAGTTATGTCTTAATGCTAATAGATTTACGTTCAAAGGAGCCTTTGATTCTTATCAAGCTATAAGAGCCTTAGCTGAAAATTATTTTGATTTACAATTTGATTTACAACAAGATAAAGATAATTTGAAAGATATGTCACCTGGCAAAAGAGGTACTATTTTATTAAAATTATACCTATCTTTAAATAAAGCTACTAATCCCATTTTAATAGACCAGCCAGAAGATAATCTTGATAATAGAACTGTTTTTACAGAACTAAAGGATTTTATAAAAGAAAAGAAAAAGAGTAGGCAGATTATTTTAGTAACACATAATGCAAATCTTGTAGTTCTTACAGATGCAGAAAATACCATTGTTGCTAATCAAGATGGGCAAGGTAATAAGGAAAACGAAAAACATCGATTTGAATATGTTACAGGAGGATTAGAACACTCTTTTAGTGTAGGCAATAATAAAAAAGGGATTTTATACACAAAAGGAATAAAAGAACATATTTGTGAGATTCTGGAAGGAGGGACAGATGCTTTTAAAAAAAGAGGACAAAAATATAGTTTTTCAAAATAAATTTAGGTTAAAATTAACTTTTTCCTATCTTTGTCTCTAAATAAACAACACACAACATGCCAAGCATCACTATACATTCCGAAAATATCGAAGCCTTGCAGCAATTCGCTAATTTGGTGCAACTATTTGATTTTAAAGTGATTAAAGTAGATATTCCTACACAAAAGAAAAAGCAAATTATTGACAACTTGCCAATAACTTATGCCGTAAAAAATGCAAATCCCTTTGCGATGGCAGGAATATGGAAGAATAAAAAAATCACACAAGCCGAACTCAGAAAAAAAGCATGGGGGGATAGGTTATGAAAAATCAGAAAGTAATTTGCGATACAAATATCTTTATTAGTATGTTTACAGAACATGCGCCTACAATTCAAACATTGAAGGAAATAGGAACGGAGAATATCCTTATGCCTTCTGTCTGTTTGATGGAACTCTTTTGTGGCATGTCAAATAAAAAGGAAATGGCTCGTATGGCTAAGAATGTCAAACAATTTAATGTATTACATCTAAATGAAAAGGCATCATCTAAAGCAATAGAACTGATTCAAACTTATCGTTTAAGTCATGGACTTGCGATTCCTGATTGTTTGATTGCTGCTATGGCATTGAGTTATGAGCTTCCTTTGTTTACATACAATGTTAAAGATTTTCGCTTTTTGCCAGAAATACATCTGTATGAAATTGGACAATGAGAAGTTTGTCGCAAATGCAAAGCCCGAAGTATTGGAAGCAGAACGCAAGAAAAAAGCAGATGCGGAGCAGAAATTGGCGGCGTTGAGGGAGGGATTGTAGTTTTTATACGCAAATTATCTACCATATAAGGCATAAAAGTTCATATAAGCGAAAAAATAAAACACTTATAGGTTCTTATTTGCCTTATAGGGTGGACATGGAATAGTATTAATTTTAGGAATATCATTCGCTTGTTTCGCGATAGAATCTGCTATGTATCTTGCTTTTTCGGAAGCTAAATGAGCAACTATTGAATCTGTTTTTTGCTTTTCTTTAGCTGCGTTTTGCTGCGTCTTAGTATTACAAGCACCTAAAAAAGAAGCAAATAGCAGTAAAACGGCGATGTTTTTCATTTTAGATTTTATATCTGTGAAAATTTGCGTTTAAATCTGCGTTCATCTGCGAGAAACCCCAACTTACCCCTCCTTCCGCAACATTCTAATCCTTTTTCTCACTTCTACCGAAAACAAACTACCTGGATAAGCGGTCAAAAATTCCAAATAATATTTCAAAGCCGTTTCTGTATCCTTCATATTGTAGTCGTACAAACGAGCCTTTGTATAAAGGGCATCATCGCCATAAATATCTTCCTTATTTTTCTCCAAAATCTTGTCTAACAATTCTAAAGCTTTAGGAATTTCATTCTTTTTAAGATAAATATTTGCCTTTGCCCAATAAATCTCATCTGTGAGCGAATGTGTAGGATACATATACGCCAAAGAATCCATTACACGCATCGCAGGTTCATACAAACGTTGATATACAAGCAATTCTGCCGCTGCAAACATTGCCAAGGCATTTGTGGTACTGTCCAAACCTGTGTTGTCTATAATCTTGAGGCTCAACTGTATGGCATCATTAGAAATGTCATTTGAGGTATTGTCTTTGATGGCAGAAAGTAGTCCTTGCGACATCTCAAATTCGCCCCGATAATACGCCATTTGCGCCAAACGAAACTTTGCTAATGCACCTGTTTGTCTGTCTTTAAAGGCTTCTGCCAATTCTGTATAAATCAATTTTGCATTGTTATAGTCTTTTTGCATAACCAAAATGTCTGCAATAAGTAACTTTGCTTTTGCCCAATTATCTCGCTGTTGTGTGCGTAAATTACTCGTTTCTTTGGTTACTTCTCGCAATTCTTTTAGCGGCTCATCAAGTTCATTGAGGAAAAAAACCTGCAAATTTGCCCTTCTATAAATAGCGTCAAAATACCCCTCTTTGCCAAATTGATTTATCAACTCACCATAACTTTTCACCGCCTCTTGAATCGCTACCACATCAACTGGCACAGCTTCAAAAGCCTTGATTTCGCCTGTTACCGCTTTTTCCAAAAAGGCATTTTTGTAATAAGGCGTTCCTTCTTTGTTTTCAATGATATAATTATATGCCTTATTTGAAAGCTCATATTGCTTGTTATTGCGCAAAGTTTCCGCAAATTTAAAGACCCTTTCGCCTGCTTCTCCAAAGAATTTGTCAATGGATTTTACTTGAATAAAAGCCTCCTGAAAGTTTTTTATCAAGACATAATATTCAAACAAAATTTGACGAATGCCCAAATCGCCTGGACTTTTGTCGGTTTCTTCTAACAAGACAGTTTCAATTTCTGTATCAGATTTTTTGCCATTTCCTGTCATATTGATGATGGCAAGGCTCATATTTTCATAGCTTTCTCGGTGAAAATAATATTCTTTCAAATACTCTCGTGTTGCTTTACCCGCAAGCCCTTGCACATCATAAATTGCGGCTAATTCGTCTGCAAATAGCTCATCATTTTTCAGTTTTCTTCTTCCTTCCAAATAAAAAGCCTCCGCCATTTCCAACTTTCCCAACTTATATAAATACGAACCGGTCTGCGCAAAATCGCTTTCTTGCCTCAATTTTTTGGTCATAATTTCCTGATACAGCAATTCTGCTGGCTCAATATCGCCATTTTTTTCCATCAAGGCGGCTTTCATCACAGGATAAATGACCTTATCGGGCTGCTTTTTGATTGCCTTATCCATAAACAAAATCGCATCGGCAAACTTGCGATTGCCCTCATAGCAACTCATTATCCGCATGACATACAGGTCTTTTGTCTCTTTTTTGTAGAGTTTTTCGTACAATTCTAAGGCAGAATCATATTCTTTATCAATAAAATATTGCTCTGCAAGGGCAGCTTCCGCCTCAGGTTGTGCTGTGAGGGCAGCAGAAAATAATAGACAGCAAATGCTGAACAGTAATTTATACATTTTTATGCTTTTTTTAATAGAAACGAATTTACGTATCAAAAGTAACACTTTTATACGAAAAAAGAAGGAAATTTGTTGGTCTTATCTACTTAATATAAGTTGCATATTATTTTTATCGTACTGCGATTCTCCAGAATCGCAGTTACTAAGCCCCTTCTTTGTTAGGGGCGATTCTGAACAATCGCTAGTACTGAACGCCATTTGCAACTTGCATTACTTATTTAGAACACTCTGCAAATAGTTTGTAAATTTAGAAAAAAGCCATCTGACTTACGCAAAATTGTTTCATTTACAGCCCTGCCATTAATGGCGGGGCTGTAAATGAAACAATTTTGTCCAATAAATCCGATTTTGCATAAATCCTAAGTCATAAACTTACAAAAAATAAAAAGACATGGAATATGGTTTTCGCATAAAAATGTGGCATGATTTTTTTAGGTAGGTTCGCCTTTATTTGGAGATAATTTTTGAGGGTTTACGCAGAAAATCCTAAGCTTATTTCTCGCTTTTTATATTTATGGGAAAGCCATATCAATGCTAACCGCAAAAACTGTCAGAAAACCTAAAATATTTATTCAAGGTTTATTTTTCTTCCCAATAAATCCATCGCAATATTCATAAATTGACGAAATTTAGGCAAGTTTTCAAAATCTGTTGCATCAAATAATTGTTCAGCAAATTCCACATAATCAAGGCTTTCGGGAAATCGGAGGTATTTTGTATTCAAGTCTCCAAGGCGAACCCTGTCAAGCCCATCGGCATCTTTGAGCAAGGCAACTGTGGGATAAAATGAGTGTGATTTACTTATTTCTTGGGGTTTTGCGTGTTGAATTACCGCCATTTTGATTTCAGGCAAATCGGCTGCATTTAAACCATTTTGGATAAATTTTGGGGTAAAAAGAGGTAATTTATCTTCTACCGCCCATTGACCAT
>JAAFHL010000170.1:0-1108 GCA_013298365.1 Bacteroidota bacterium
ACTCGTTATGTCGCAAATGACGAATTATATGTGTTAGCAAGCTCAGGGCTGAACCTTCGGGACAAAGCCGATGCGAATGGCAACAAAATAAGCAATGTACCATATGCTTCAAAAGTCAAAGTATTGGCAGAAGATTTGGGCAAAACTGCGTATTCTGTAGAAGAAATTCCAGGCTTTAAAGTAGAAGGCTACTGGGTAAAAGTGGAAGTTAGCGGCAAAACAGGTTACTTATTTGATGGCTTTTTATCAAAATGGATAGCACCCAAAAACGAGGCGTATGATTTTGGTGGTTACCTCCAAAAAATGAGCAAAAAAGTAAAATCTGATAACAAAAAGCCCAAAAAAGCAGACTCAAGAGATGCAGATATATTTGAATATGAGCAAATTGAGTATGCTGATGGTACACAATTTACGACGAGTGCATACGAGGGAGGGGCAAATGACGAGATTCGCTTTGGGGCAGGAAAAATCACTTTATCAGAGGCGTATTTGTTGATGAAAGCCCTCACAAAAGGCTCAAAAATGCCTGCTTGCAAGTATGATGCTGCGAAAAAATATATTTCATGCGAAAGTGAAATGGAATTGATTGAGGTGAAAGAAGAAAATGGGCAGGTGATTGCGAAATTTAGCGTGGCGGATTAAACTATATATATGTTTCTGATGCTTAGATATTTACTTAATTTTCCTTGTAAACATTGAGATAAAAAACATGTTTAGGAACGAGTGAAAAATAACTTGTTAAGGTTGTCCATTCTGCAAGAATCCAGAAAACTGATACTGAATCACTTAGCTTTTCTGGATTTTTGCAGAATGGTTATATTATTTTTCACTCGTTCCTTACAAGGAAAATAACAAAAAAAATGCCTTTTTACGAAAAAATATTAATTTAGCATATCGTATTTTATCACTGATAACTGTACTATGAAGAATTTTTTTCAACTATTACTGACACAAAAAAACATTTTATATTTTATTTTTCTTGTTATAACGGTAAGCATCATTTACCGAAATCATTTTGATAACGATTTTCAATTTGATGATGGGCATACCATTCAGAATAATCTCTATATTCAAAATATTAAAAACATTCCCTTGTTTTTCAAAGATG
>JAAFHL010000170.1:1118-9408 GCA_013298365.1 Bacteroidota bacterium
CAATAGACTATTGGCTTGGAAATGGCTATAACTTATTTTACTTTCATCTGTCCTCCTTTATTTTATTTTTATTTCAAGGTATTTTGATGTACTTTTTTTATGGGCATATCGCCAATATTTCCCATAAAAATACGTGGAATCATTATATCCCCATCATTGCAGTTGCCTGCTATCTCTTGCACCCTGTGAGTGCAGAAACGATTAACTACATTAGCGCACGTTCCGATTTGCAATCCACTTTTTTTGTTATATTAGGGTTTATTTTATATATGTATTCTCCTTTTTGCAAAAAAAACTATTTATATCTGCTTCCTATTGGCATAGGCGCAATGGCAAAACCTACCACAATTATGTTTGCACCCATGTTTTTCTTTTATGTTTTGCTATTTGAGGAAAACATGAGTTTGCTACAAATATTTCAAAAAAATCATTTCCCCCATTTGTGGTCAGTAATCAAAAGAAGTTTGCCCGCCTTCCTTTTTTGTGTGTTCATGTATTTATTTACTTCTTATATGAATTCGCCCACATTTTATATAGAAGATATTCCAAGATGGCAATATTTGATTACGCAAGTCTATATTCATTTCTATTATTTTACAGCACTTTTTTTGCCTATTCACTTAAATGCAGATACCGATTGGGCATTGTTAGATAATATTTGGGATATTCATTTTTTGATAGGTATTGCATTTATTTTAACAATGTTATATACCGCTTTCATCTGTTCAAAAGAAGCAAAATATCGTCCTATCAGTTTTGGTATTTTGTGGTTTTTTCTTGCGCTTATTCCTACTTCAAGCATTATTCCTTTGTCCGAAGTGATGAATGACCATCGTATGTTTTTCCCTTTTGTGGGTTTGATGTTGAGTGTGTGCTGGGCAATTAGTATGTATCTACTGAAATACAATCATTTAGCTAAAATTTATCTCGTAGGTATTTTCTTGATTCTGGCAGGATTGGGATATGGAACTTTTCAACGAAATGAAGTTTGGCATTCACAAAGTAGCTTATGGAAAGATGTAACCATCAAAAGTCCTAATAATGCCAGAGGGTGGATGAATTATGGACGGTCTCAAATGGCATTAAACCATAATAAAGAAGCTGAGAGAAGTTTTCAAAAAGCCCTTAAAATTGCCCCTAATTATGCATACATAAACTTAAATATGGCGGTTTTTCAAGAAAAGATGGGAGATTTGGTAAATGCAGAAAAGTATTACAAAAATGCCTTAGCAAACGGACGCATTTACCCAGATGTATGGTATCATTATGGCTCTTTTTTGAATAGAATGGGCAGATATGATGAGGCGATTGTGCATCTCAACGAAGTACTAAAATTATCAAGTGCTTATCAACTGGCAAGATATGATTTGATGAGCATCTATCAAGGAAACTCACAATGGGACAAATTGCAAGCATTGGCAGAAAGTACGTTAAAATTGCAGCCGAATGATGCAACAGCAAAGTTGTATTTATCGGCAAGTAAACAGAAAACAGGGAAAATAGAACGCTTACTTGCAGATATTACCCAAAATCCTACGCCAGAAAAATACTTGGATTTGAGTCTTTTGTATAGCAGAGCAGAGCAGCATGAGGCATCTATTGATGCCGCACAAAAAGCGATAACACTCAAACCGAACTACGCAGAAGCCTACAATAATATTTGTTATGCCTATCTCAGCCTGCAAAAATATGAGCAAGCAATTGCCGCAGGCGAAAAGGCAATTCAACTTAAACCTGATTTTGAATTGGCAAAAAACAACCTGAAAGCTGCAAAATCATACAAAGATGCCTTGACAGCGACAGGTGAAAATGGCAAAAATCAAGCTACACCTGCCTTTCTCTTGGAACAGAGTTTGAAATACTATAATCAAGGTTTATTTGAGAAATGTATAGAAACTTGCAATCAGGCACTTACAATCAAGCCCGATTATGCAGAAGCATACAGTAATATTTGTGCCGCTTATATTCAGCTCAAACAATATGACAAGGCAATAGCAGCTTGCAATCATGCACTACGCATTGCACCACAATATGAATTGGCTAAGAACAATTTGAATTGGGCAAAAAGGGAAAAGGCGAAACCGGCAAATTAAATACTTATCCTTTTTTAACAAAAAAAAGACAATAAATATCGGGCATCAGATAGGAAAATGGCGTTATACAATAAATGAAAACACTCATTATCAGCATTTTCATTTTGCTGATAGATTTATCTTGTCCAATTCTATTTTGAATTTGCTGTGTATCTATTACTTTTAAGGCTTTTATTTCCAAACATTGAAGTCCCTGTTTTGCTGCAATTTCAATGAGATTTTGGCGAGAAAAATAATATAAATGTGGGCTATGAAATTTGAATTGCCACATTCTATCCAAAAAAGAAGGTAAACCGATATGATACAACACAATGGATAAACAGTGAAATAAGCCATATCGAATGGGAATATTGACAATCAATAAACCTTCGGGCTTAAGGTGTTTGTGATTGGCTTGCATCACTTCATTTACATCAGGAATATGCTCTAATACATCATTAAAAATAATAAAATCATATTTTTCTGTGGGGGCTAATATTTCAGGATAAAAGCCATTTCTCACCTCATCTCCATTTTTTTGGTAAATGGCATTAAATCGGGTTTCAGGCTCAATGCCTACACAATGCAAGTCCTGCTGCTTACTCGCCGCCAAAAACCAGCCATATCCACAGCCGATTTCTATGCCTTTGGGTTTATGATGGGCAAAATGTTGTTTGATAAAGGGAATTATTTTCCCAAAATTATGCAACCTCAAATTTTTCAGCGCATCTTCTCGCACGTCTTCATTGAGGGCAGAAGAAAAGCCTGTATCAAAATGGATATCTTTTGCCATTTCTAAGCCACAATGCCCACATTTCCATACCTCATACATCAAGGTATAGCGCAGCGACAACGCACTTGAGCAGTTAGGGCAGGTCATTGTTGTTTTCGTCATGGACAGTATTTTTTGCTGAAATAGGTTTATTTGCCATTTGTTGTTTCATCAAAGCAAGTTCTTGTGCAAGTTGTTTATTTTGGGCATACAGTTTAGAAAGCACCACACTCATTTGCAAGAGATAAATAAAAATGGCGAAAATAGCCCCCGTAAATACCAAGTTTGGTGGCGCATATACCCCAAAAAGTTCTGACATATAGGTGAGTCCATCACGCCAAAACGAAAAGAAAATGAGAATCGCCGTACAAGCAATCCATACAAAAGAATATTCTTCTCGCAGCTTACCCTTGATTATGAGCCAAATAACATAGCACAAAAATAATAAATTAACCGAAATGGTAATAATTTGTATTCTTCCCATCATTTAGTATGTTGAAATTTGATACGAATATAGGTATATAAAATAGATAGACTTACTTTTAACATATAATATATGGCAGAAAATGTATTGATAGAGGAAACGCCACCTTGTCTTTCTCGCATTGTTACAGCTATTTCTGCTATGCTAAAACCATGAAGTGCATATAATATAATTGACTCAGGCTCAGGATATTCATCGGGATAATAGTCATATACAACTTTTAACACTTTGCGATTGATAAGCCTTAAACCCGAAGTAGTGTCTTTGATTTTTTTGCCAATTAAGAAATAATTGAGCCACATAAAATACTGAATCCCCAACCGCCGAGCCGCAGAAGATTGGAAACCTTTTTTATCAATAAAACGAGAACCTATGACAACATCTGCTTGCTTTTCCTGCGCAACAGCCAGCAATTTCGGAATTTCATGAGGCGGATGCTGTCCATCTCCGTCAATTTGTATAGCGAAATCGTAGCCTTTTTCGTAGGCATACTTAAATCCTGTCTGCACAGCTCCGCCTATGCCCAAATTGATAGGCAAATGCAAATCAATACAATTCGATTTTGCGATAAGTTTTGCCGTATTATCCGTTGAGCAATCATTGATAACAATAATATCTAAGATAAAATATATATTTTCGAGCAGTTTATGCAACTCCTCAATAACGCCCAAAATTGCTTTTTCCTCATTATATGCAGGAATAATTATGGCTATTTTTTTCATTACAATTTACTGGTATATCTAAAAAAAGGATTTAGTCGCAAATATAAAACATTATTGCTATATACCAATTTCTTTTTCCAATATTATGACAAAACAGAAAAACTATTCACCCCATCTATATGCCTTTGTATCTAAGCCCAACTGGTCCAAAATACGTTGTACTACCGTATCTGCCAATTCCTCAAAACTTGTAGGGCGAGAATAAAAAGAAGGTGCAGCAGGCATGATAATTCCGCCCGCTATGGTAACGGTGCGCATATTTTCTATATGAATCAAATTTAAGGGTGTATCTCGAATCACACATATCAATTTTCGCCTTTCTTTTAAGATAACATCTGCGGCTCTTGTGGTCAGGTCGTCCGAAATGCCCTGCGCAATCCTGCCCAAAGTTCCCATAGAACAAGGCACAATCACCATTTGCATGTATTTTGCCGAGCCAGAGGCAAAAGGCGCGAAATAATCACTTCTATCATAGACTTTGAAGCGAGGAGAAAAAAGCATTTCTTCCCCAATTTCTTGCCGCCACACGTCAGGTGCGTTTTTAGACATCACAATGCCTACTTCGACTTCGGGAAATAGGGCAAGCTGCGCCAATAATTGTTTGGCATAGATGCTTCCGCTTGCGCCTGTAATTGCTACTACAATTTTCATATTTAATCTTATTTATTTAGCCTAAAAACAAAACGTTCCACTTACATTTAGGTTCAAAAATAAACAAATCAGTTTGCTCAAAAGTTAAAATATGTTAATTTTGTAGAATGACTCTCTCATGAAAAATAAAACCACAAAGTTCACAAAGAAAAGCCCACACAAAGAACACAAAGTTGCTTGTTTTAGCGAAATTTTTGCGTTATTTGTGAATCCTTTGAGAACTTTGTGGTAAAATTCAATCTTGTATTCAAGTATTTTTTATGAGAAAGCCATAAATTTTGTATAGAGAAAATAATAACTAAAACATAAAATATGTTCAATACGATTGCTGTATATTGTGGCGCAAAAATGGGGAATAAGCCCGAATTTGCGGCTGCTGCCCAAGCATTAGCTACGCATTTTGTCGAAAACCAAATCACCTTAGTCTATGGTGGGGGAAAAGTGGGTATGATGGGCGAAATCGGTGGCACGATGCTGGCACAAGGTGGAAAAGTGATTGCGGTAATTCCGCATTTTTTGTCAGGAAAAGAGATTTTACAAGCCGATGCTACCGAAATCTATCAAACCGATACCATGCACGAGCGAAAAGCCATTATGTATCGTCTTTCTGATGCAATGATTGCCTTGCCTGGCGGTTTTGGGACAATGGACGAACTTTTTGAAACCCTCACTTGGTCGCAATTAGGCTTGCACGCAAGACCCGTAGGTTTGCTCAATGTTGCAGGGTTTTATGACCATTTTGTTACCTTTTTAGACGAAATGGCGGCATCAGGTTTTCTCCTTGCCTCAAATCGTGCCATGATTCATATATCCGATAATTTACCCGATTTATTAGATAAAATGAAAAATGCGCCGCCTGTGGAAATTGAGCCACTTTTAAGAGAAAATCAAGTGTGATTGTATTAACAGCAGATTTTCACAGATAATAACTTATCTGCGAAAATCTGCTTTTATTTGCGAAAATCTGCGAGCAATATGTAGCCTACACATCTTGCTTCCTTTTTCCCGAAAAACGAGCCAAAGTATCTTTTTCGTCCTGCGAAAGATTGGCAAAGCCTTTTTCATTGATTTTGTCCAAAATTCTATCTATTTCGGCTTGTGTAATTTCTGTCTGCGCCTTTTTTTCCAAATCTTCTCTATAAACGACCTTAATATGTGGGGCATGTTTTCTGCTTTTCCCCAAATCGAAAGATTCAAACCAATTCCAAACTATTTCCAAAATATCTGTACCTGATTGTAGCAATTTAATATATGCAAAACCCAAAACTGCAGCCAAAATGCAGGCAATTCCCATGGGCTTTAGGACGTAACTTGTCAAATTTAATAGTAATAAAATAGGAGCTAACCACTTCATTTTCACAGGAATCATCCAAAAATTGATGGGATAATCGGGCAATAAAGTAGCTACGGCACACACAATAAACATGATTAAAGAACTATTTGTCGCAACTGTTCCACCCTGTACAGAACCCCAAAAACTCATCAATAAACCGATTGCAGGAACGCCAATCCACAAAAAACGTTTTAGGCGTTCCTCTCCGATGGTTTGCTTAAAAATAGAAGCAAAAGTCCAGAAAAAGAGCATATTAAAAATAAAAAACAGGATTTCCATCGGACTTACCCCATAAACGAAAATGTAGGTAAACAGTGTCCACGGGCGAAAAAGGGGCGTTAAACCGCCTGTTGTAAGGCATATATATTCAGAAAATGTCTTATAAAATGCGCCATTACCAAACGATTGTGAAAATATGAACACAAGAATTTGCACCAAATAAGCCCCCGAAAAAGCTGCAATCCATTTACCGATTACGCCATTTCTTTGTATAAATCCTTTAATTTCTTCTATAAAATTCATAATAGAATATGTGAGTTGAAAATGGAAAATATTACACATTTTTATCTTTCTCTATAACAATATTTTTCCTATTTTGGCTTAAAAAAAACATAAAAAACTAATTGTGAGAACAAAATTACAAAATATATATAGATTTTGCGTATTTTTGTGCAATTAAATCGCATATCCTTGTTTTTATAATGAGTTATACCATACAAATAGTAAACGATTCGGCTACTCGTAATGCGTTCTACGATGTTCAGCATTTGATTTATGAAGGGGACGATAATTGGGTTTGCCCTTTGGACGAAGAGATTGAGGCAATTTTTGACCCCAAACAAAATAGTTTCTTTTCGCATGGAAGAGCTGCACGTTTTGTGCTTCGAGACAGTTCTGGCAAACTTGTAGGCAGAATCGGTGCGTTTATAAATGACAAAAAAGCGCACAAAAATGAAGTGCCTACGGGCGGCGTTGGTTTTTTTGAATGTATTGATAATCAAGAAGCTGCAACAACTTTGTTTGATGCAGCAAAAAAATGGTTGGCAGAAAATAAGATGCTCGCCATGGACGGACCTATCAATTTTGCTGAAAATGACAACTATTGGGGCTTGCTTGTAGAGGGTTTTTCGCAACCTGCGTATGGAATGCCCTACAATAAACCGTATTATAAAACGTTATTTGAGGGATATGGATTTAAGCTATTTTTTGAGCAAATTTCCAATGAATTAAATATTATTAATCCTTTGCCAGAGCGTTTTGAAAAGATTTCGCAATGGATTTCTAAAAAAGAAGGCTATCAATTTATTCGTCCTTCGGTGGATAAATTGCCTGAATTTGCGGCAGCGTTTAAGGAAGTTTATAACGATGCGTGGCAATTTCACGAAAATTTCACACCAATTACAGATGAGCAGCTTGCAAAATACATTGCCAAATTTCAATATATTGCCATTGATGCCTTTTTGCCTTTTGCATATGTAAACGGCGAACCTGCGGGCTTCATTATTTGTATGCCTGATTTAAACCAAATTTTTAAACCTTTGAAGGGAAAATTTGGCATTATGGATAAGCTATTATTTTGGTGGAGAAGTCGCAATCAATTTGAATGGTATCGCAAAAGAGGTTTATTGCAGCGTGGAAGGGTAATTATTATGGGCGTAAAACCCAAATTTCAAAAATATGGCTTGGAATCGGGCTTGATTTATACATCGGTGCAGCGAGCGAGGGAAATGGGTTTTAAATATATAGAATTGAGTTGGGTCGGGGATTTTAATCCCAAGATGCGGGCTTTGCACGAAGGTGTTGGCGCAACTTTTGTGCGAAAACATGTTACCTATCGTGTGCGTTTTGATGGTAAAGAATGGTCTCGCTCACAGATTATTGCGGTAGATACCAGGGATAAGTTGGTGCAAGAAAGAACAGAACAGACCAAAAAAGAGGGGCAGGAATAGTTGAGCGTTAGGTGCAGATAAAAGGGCATCTTTCATTTTGCTGTAACATATGTTTAGCCTGTGTCAAAACATAGCAACACAGGCTAAAGCATATGCTACATTTCATTACTTATGCGAATCAAGAGTTAGAAATTTAATCTAAATATATGGCTATTAATTATTTATGTCTTTTCTTACTGTCCCGTAGGGACAAAATATTGGTAGAAAATAATCATATCCCATACCCATTTTTGAAATTCATGGTTTTAGCATGAATTCTTCTTAGGAAATGGGGGAAACATTGCGTTTCTACCAATGTTTAGCCCCT
>JAAFHL010000171.1 GCA_013298365.1 Bacteroidota bacterium
CACAGTCTAAAGATGAGATTATGAAAACCTTGAAAGATTTGGCAGACCTCAAAGCAGCAGGCATTTTGACTGATGAGGAATTTGATGCAAAGAAAAAAGAATTACTCGCAAGGTTGTAATCATTTTTCTTGTTTTATAACTAAAAACCTCCTTTGATTTTACTTGTTACACAAAACAAGTTTATCAAGGAGGTTTTCATCTGTTTGTCTGTTTTTAGGGGCAAGCCCAAGAAATGACATAACCGTATAACGAAAATCATACACTACCATGATAAGACAACTTTTTATCATTATTTTCTTAGGCTTATATACTTTTGCCTTTTCGCAAAATGCCAACGACATAGAATTTATCAAAAGAGCGACTTCGGCTTTGCTCAAAGTGCCACAAGATTCTGCATTAATGGCAAATACGCTGTTATCCGAAATATTGAAATTACGGATAGAAAAGCAAATTGCCGAAAAAAAACAGGCGGAAGCTCTCAAATTAGCCGAAAAACAAGCAGCATCAAAAGGCGATTCTGTAAAAGTAAACCCTTCGAGATATGCGGTAGATTCGCTTGCAGTGCCAAAAAGCATAGATTTTGACGCAGAAGAAGAAACAAGACGACTAGCGGCATCGGGCTATCGAAGCAGTTTAGATGATGATATAGTTGCGGACTTGCCTACTACGACTGTGGAATGGCGTGAAACAAGTTATGATTTTGGGGAAATTAAAACAGGAAAAGAAGTTACACATCGTTTTACCTTTGTTAATACAGGCGAAAATGATTTTGTGATTGCTCGGGTAAAACCCTCATGTGGTTGTACAACAACGGATTATACAAAAATACCTGTTCCCACAGGCGAATCGGGCTTTGTTGAAATTGTATTTAACAGTACAGGAAAATACGGCAAGCAAGAAAAACATGTAACGGTTATCGGCAATTTTGCGGAGGATACACAACAACAACTTATATTTGAAGGGCTTGTAGTGGAGAAAAAAGGGCGGAAGTGAGGTTTAAAAATACACACATTCAACGCCTTTTGGCAAATAGGCTTGAAAGGCTATCAAATTCATTTTGAGTTTTGCGCCATTTTCGGGTTTTATTGCATAAAAAGCCACTTTATCACTTCCACAGATGACATTATTGGAGATTTTCCACTCAGCAACTTTCTTTGCAGATGCGGGCATAAGGTGTCGAAACCATTCATCATAAATAATGGCAATTTCTGCTTTTTCCAATGGATAATTTGTTTGTTGCAATTTAGCTTTAAGTACATCATTTGAGCCTAAACCCACTAAGTCGATTAAATGAATATGGCTATAATAGGCTATAGCTCCTATGTCATTTGCGATAATATACCTGTTATCATAGTATTTTTGCAAAAAATGCCCCATTTGAAATTGCTGTTGATAAATATTTTGTGAAGCATATTGTAAGTCTTTATGGCTATCATATAGGCGATAAATAGAGGATTTTGCAAAAAAGAAAAAGAAAATAAGCGTAAAAACATTTTTTGTAAAGTCAAAATAGGATTTTTGACGTAGATATTGTACTAATTTTGGCAAATGTAATGCCCTAAAAATTGTTGGTGAAATGGCAATACAGGCAATACAAAGTAGGTAGCTTTCATATCTGTATAGCCAACCAAAGCCCGCAAAAAGTATATGTAAAATAAACGTAAAAAATACAGCAAGATGAATGTAATTTACTGAAATAAAAGAAGTTGTATTATAATATTCTCCCTTCCGAACCAAAGAAATCAGTAATAAGTATCCTAAAAATCGCATTTGTTTATTGGCTTGTAGTAAAGCGTTTGCTTTTTCAAAAATAGCCACAATGTGTTGTAGATAGTTTTCCTGAATTTGCATGGTATTACTTTTGGCAATTAGGCTATTGGGAAAGAAAAAACCGCCTTCATGCTGTGAATATAAGCCAAATATAATGATGGGCAGAAAGCCTATCATTCCAATTAATAATGTCTTTCGTAAATTTCCTGACAAAAGCGTTACAAATGAAAGGCTAAGTATTAAAAACATATTTTCGTAGCGAGCCAAACTAAAAATAAATAACGCTGCATACAAATAGATACTATTTTTTGCAAAAAAAGAAGACAAAAAGGCGTTTTTATACAAATATATAATGCTTAGAACGCCAAAGATATGCAAGGTATGTTCCATTCCACTTATACTTTGTACATGAAGTGGCGTAAAAAACAACATGATAAGGGAAGCAAAGAAATATAGAAAAACATTGTTATACGACTTAAAGTAAAGATAAAATACATAAACACACAAAAAAGAGAATATAATATTTAAAACAAGCGGATAATAATCATTCTCTCCCCCAATAAACATGCAAAAAGCGAGTAAAATCGTGTACAAGGGAGATGACGATGTAGAAGAAAATTCATATTGCGTAATGCCCCATATATGGTCAAAACAAAGATGCTTGGCAATTGACAAATGAATATAAGTATCATCTAATGGGTAAATATAGGAGGTGTTATTCTCCCATAGTCCTTTTGTTATATAGAAAATAATAAGCGAAGAAATAATGATAAAGTTAAGAATGAGTACTTTTTTGGGTGTCATAACTGCTACATTTTAGTAAAAATATGCACAAATATAATATCTTTTTAGGCTTTACTGTCAAAAAAAACAAACTTTTCTCTTTTACAAAAGTTAGCATTGTACAACTTGTTATTTTATGAATTTAAAAGATACTATTTTCCTCAAATGTCCTCGCTGCCACGAAGGCGACTTGTTTCGGGGCAAGGCATATAGTTCGCATATCATAGACATGCCCAAAGAATGTGAAAAGTGTAAACAACCTTTTTTCTTAGAACCAGGATTCTATTATGGGGCGATGTATGTGAGTTATGGGGTAAATGTAGCCATTGGTTTGACCTTATTTGTGATTATTTGGGCGATTTTGGGCTTCACACAGCCTTATTTTATGAAAGCAGCTTTTGCTTCGATGTTTGGAACAATCGCATTTGTACCTTATACCTTACGGGTTTCTCGCTCGATTTGGCTTGGCATTTTTTTTAAAGACAAACTTACTTTTTATGCAAATATTGATGAGTTTGATGTAGCAAAAAAAGAAGAAAAATAATTGCAATGTAATAGATTTAGGACTTACGCAAAGTTGTTTCATTTACAGCTCCGCCATTAATGGCGGGGCTGTAAATGAAATAACTTTGCCCGATAAATCCGCTTTTGCGTAAGTCCTAAGTTTAACAAGTTTCACTCCATGTATCCTTGGGGAAATTTGTCGTAAGCGTCTCGCTTGGGGCTACTCCTCTTGAGACGAAACACAAAGAAAATCTTACATGCGCACAGTAGCGCATAGTAGATACTAACCTAAAAGTAACTTTTCCGTTATTTTATCGGTACAAACATTGCCCCCGAAAAACAAGGATACACTTTTGCTACATATTGCCCATTTTCTACCACCGATTCTGCCCAGCAGTATTCTTTTCCTGGCGTATTATCATTTTTGAGTTGTGGGACATACCAAAAAACTAAGTCAGTACTTTCGATATTATCAGGTTTTGGTTCAATAAATTTGTCGGGACCTTGGCGATAATCTATGTTGCAACAAGGACCAATTGTAAGCAAATCTGTATCGCCTTCATCTTTGTCAAAATGATGCTTGGTAACGTAGGTGTAGGCAAAATCACCTCTCCCGCCATCGCCAAATTGCCCGTTTCCAGGTGCTACAAAGAAGCCATTTCCCTTTTTATCCGCAATCTTAAATAGATAGCCTTCGTTTGTATAAGCAGTTTGCGGCTTTTGTAATTGCCATTTTTCTTGTGTCCAAAGTTGCCAATCTTTGCCTGTCCATTCCGCAAAATTATTGTCATTTCCTGTGAAAGAAATGCGGGTAACAGGGCGATATGTGCCATCATTGCCACAGCCACGTCCCAAGCTGCCAATCACTAAACGAAACCGCCCATCTCTATAAAACTCAAAACGTTCTTGATAGTTGTAATTGCAAGCGGTGGGCCAGCCTTCACTTTGAAAAGTTTGCTGCAAAACAAAGCCGATGGTATCATTTCCATCTACTAAGGGCAAAATTTGGGGAGCTTCTATGGCTACGACCGCAGCATAACTGAACATGGGACAGCCAATGGCATCACTGTACCCAAAACCTTCTGTATTAGAATAACTTACATGCCAATCTACCATTTTGGCATCATTTATTACCTTTTTTCCGCCAAAATACACCTCCGAAATGCGCAAACCATCAGAACTTGTAAGCATATAATTCATCTTCCACGCATCTTTTTCCAACTTATTTTCTTTTTCGCAAAAACATTCCATGATTTTTTCATTTTGCAATTTGCGCTCCGTTACAGGCAAACCCGTTACGCTCACATTTGTCCAACGCACGCCCACAACTTTCAAATCTGTCAAATCTACGATTATCCATAATGCCTTGTCTGCCTTCACAAGCGTAGGTGCAACGCATAAATGCAAAGACCGTTCACAACGAGAACGATTCAGGGCGGTTTTTGTGCCAGCCATAAGAAGTTTTTCGGCAGAAATCGGCTCGCCATACGCCGCAACAACTTCGGGCGAAGCAATCGCAATCGCCATGGCAAGTTGCACCAAATGTGGCGGCAAGTCGGGCTGACTTTGCGGATAGTAATTTACGGCTAATACCTTGGGCGAAACCAAATCTACCATGACAACGGTAGCTAAATTGAGCGCAAAATTGTAAATTTCTACTCGATAACATTTTCCATCAGAACACTCTGTGCCAAACATAGACAAATCGCTTTCTCGTGCAGGATAAATGCCAAATACTTCACTTAGTAAAGGCTTTTTGCTTTCTTTATCATACATCGGTTCTCGCACACGACTGTCAGAAAGCGCAATTTGCTGGGCTTCTATCTGTTCTGTATTGTACTTATTGTGATAAGAAATAATAGGAACAGCTTGTGATAAAGCTGTTTGTATGGCTGCCTTTCGGTCGGTAATTTGATTTTGTGCAAGCACAAAATGGGCGAAAATCAGCAATGAAAAAAATGCAATAATACGCATATTTGAAGGAGTTGTATTAAGTGGAGAGTTGAAAGTTGATAGTGAAAAGTTATATAAATAGTTAATAATCAGAATTTTAAAAGTATTAGCCTATTCATCACTGTTAAAAATAGCCTTGTTTTTTTCTATCTTCCATGGCAGCGGCAGAAAGTTTGTCGTCTATACGTGCGCCACGTTCAGAGGTTTTGCTTTCGCTTAGTTCTTGAATAATCTCCTCCACAGTAGCTGCTTCTGAAAAAACGCCTGCGGTACAAGTCATATCGCCTACGGTGCGAAATCGGATTTTTGCAGGAAAAACCGTTTCTGTTGTTTCACGAAAGACAACTTCTTCTGCCGCCCAAATTAAGCCATCTCGCAAAAAAATATTTCTTTCATGCGCAAAATACACAGAAGGCAAGGCTATATTTTCCTGTAAAATATAGTGCCAAACATCTTTTTCTGTCCAATTAGAAAGGGGAAATATGCGCATATTTTCGCCTTTGTGCAATTTTCCATTCAATATATCGAATAATTCGGGGCGTTGATGGTATGCGTCCCATTTTCCTTCGGCATTTCTAAACGAAAAAATGCGCTCCTTAGCCCTCGCTTTTTCCTCGTCTCTACGTGCGCCCCCGATACACGCATCTGCCCCAAATTCCTGTATAGCCTCCAACAAAGTGATAGATTGCAAAGCATTTCGGCTGGCATATTTGCCTGTTTGTTCCACTATTTTGTGCGCAAAAATAGTATCCTCCACCTTTTTGATGTGTAATTTTGCTTGCATTTCCACGACAAATTTGTCTCTAAACGCCATCACTTCGGGGAAATTATGTCCCGTATCTATGTGCAGCAAAGGAAAAGGAATAGGGACAGGATAGAAGGCTTTTTGTGCCAAATGTACCAAGCAAATAGAGTCTTTGCCACAAGAAAAAAGCAAAACAGGACGCTCAAATTGTGCAGCCGTTTCTCGTAAAATATAAATTGCCTCATCTTCTAAGGCAGTAGGAAATGTGTACATGTTTGCAGTGAACAGTTAGCAGTTAGCAGTGAACAAGTTTTATCTGCGTTATCTTGTTCCATCTGCGAAACAGTTCGAGTAAGCTCACTGTAAAATCTGCGAGACAAAGATGATACAAATTTTTCACAAAAAAAAAGAGAAATTTCCTACCTTTGCAAAAAATAACTTTTTATTAAGTATGAATCAAAATCATTATGTCATTATCATGGCAGGGGGCGTAGGTTCTCGTTTCTGGCCCATGAGTAGAGCAAATTTCCCCAAGCAGTTTCACGATATTTTAGGCAAAGGACAAACATTAATCCAAGAAACTTTTGCACGTGTTTCGACATTTGTACCCAAAGAAAACATATATCTTGTAACTAATTCACGTTACTTATCTTTGGTACAAGAACAGTTACCGATGATGCACGAAGACCAGATTTTGTTAGAGCCTATCGGCAAAAATACGGCACCTTGTATTGCTTATGCTTGTTATAAGATAAAAACGATAAATTCTAAAGCTGTTTTTTTAGTTGCTTCTTCAGATCATCTTATCCATGACAATGAGAAGTTTGAAAAAGACGTAAAACTGGCATTTAAGGCTTGCGTAGAAAAAGACATTATTATGACGCTTGGGATTACCCCTACACGCCCGAATACAGGCTATGGCTATATTCAATATCTTGAAGACAAGGCAAATAAAGGCTATTTTAAGGTAAAAACATTTACCGAAAAACCAACCTTAGAAGTTGCTAAAACCTTTATTGCGAGTGGCGACTTTGTGTGGAACAGTGGGATTTTTATTTTTTCTATGAAAACGATATTAGCCGCTTTTGAGAAAAATTTGCCCGAAATCGGAGAATTATTTCAAGAAATAGAGGCTTGTTATTTTAAGCCACAAGAAAGGGTAGAAGTGGTGCGGGTGTATAATACCTGCGAAAATGTTTCGATTGACTATGGCATTATGGAAAAAGCGAACAATGCCTTTGTTATTCCTACGGAATTTGGGTGGAGCGATTTGGGGACATGGGCTTCTGTGTATGAAAATAGCGAAAAAGATTATTATGAAAATGCCGTCAAAGGCAATATCATAGTGTATCACTCCCACCACAATGTGATTCATATAAGCAAAAAAGATAAATTGGTGGTAATAAACGATTTAGATGGCTACATTGTGGTAGATACAGAAGATGCTTTGATTATTTCGCCCAAAAGTGATGAACAGTTTATCAAGCAGGTGGTGAGTGATGTGAAGCAAAATAAGGGCGATAGGTATGTGTAGGCTTTGAAGGGAAATATGAAAGCGTCTAAGACACAGTAAATGTATGTTAGACGCTTTTTTACAGAAAAAAGGTGTACTTAATTTTTTGAAGATAACCGCAGATTAAACCGTATAGTTTGGCAAGTTCACTACAAAAATGCTCGTTTAATAGGTAAAATCGCTACAAATCTGCGTTCTTTTATCCCGAAAAACGTAGCAAAATATAAGCATGTACAACTACTCAATAAAAAATTTCCCATATTCTTTGTGATTATTGGTTGAAATTTCGTAAAAATACGCTCCTTTTGCCCAGTTTCCTACAAAAATGTTTGTAGAAGTTTGGTTAATTTGCGTTTCATATACCTTTTGCCCCAAGGTATTGTAAATGATACAAGTAAAATTGCCTTTTATTGTAGGAATTTCGATAGTAAGCACATCCTGCGCAGGATTGGGATATACTTTTACTTGCTCACTGCTCACTGCTCACTGATAACTGACAAGCGTATCACAGCCGCTTCCTACCGCTGCACCGAGACGGAAATTCGGAAAGTTGGGAATGGTATAGGCATTGATGGTAGGCAATGGCTGTCCTCTTTGCACAAAATCACATAACGGTGCAGGTAAATCTGGCTGATTGATGACATGCAAATATTGAGTCGCAGAAGTTGCAATATATATTTTATCATTAGAGGCATTTCCACAAAACCAAAAAGGGGTTTCTACTCCATTTATGGTTACTGTATCAGATTCAGCAACAAGCGTTTTACTTGATGGAATATCTGTAGCCTCCATATCAACTTGGTACAGCCAATATTCAGAAGTGATATAAAGAAAACGTGAACTGGGAGAAAAGGCTAATCCACCTACTCTACCCCCATCTGTTATAGGAATCCAAACTTGGTTACTGAACATACCTGTGCATCTATCAAAGTCAAAAACCCTAACTCTATTCAATTCTTGACGAGCAAACTTTTTGCCATCAGGCGAAAAATAGGCGTTCCAACATACAGCCGCATTTGTATCACCTATACATTGTTTATTCATTTGTTCAAAACCATTCGGAGAAAGTAGTACAGGATAAAAGCAATTTGATAATACTTCGGGTATCATTAACGACCAATCTCTACCATTTGCATGACGACAGGCTGTTATTCCATATGCCGCTATAGTGTCTTCTATAATGATTTGTTGAGAATTTAGCACCTTGCCCTTCCCATTATTTTCGTTCATATCTACAGTTGCATATTTTAGTTGGAATGGAGTGTATAAGAGTCCATTAGGCAACACTTCTAAATCACTGTAAACTATCATAAATTGCTTAAAATGCTCTGGGTAAGGTAAGACTATAGCCCCTTGTGGAATAGTTCCACCTAAATCTGCATGGCTATCTGTAAAAGGAGTAGGATTAATATTTTCACCCCCCATTATAGTATCATTATTAGCATCAGCTACGGCAATTCCATTTGTATAAAATATCACATTTCCCATTTCATCACAAATGCCTGCACTCGTTTTATCAAAATCTACATACCTATCTAAGCGATATAAAGAAGCAGGACTATCATTAAAATTAATATCAGTCCCCCCAAATTCTGGTTGCAAAGGATAAAAACTGCAATATCCCATTTGCCAAAAATAATCACCTTTGCTATATTGTTGTGAAAATAACAAACAAGGAACTATCAGAAAAAATAATACTATTGTTTTCATATTTTTGATAATAAAAGCTGCTATTCTCGTTGTTGAGAATAGCAGCAAAATGGTCGGTTATTTTGCAATGACAAGTTTAAATAGTTCTTTGTTTTTCCCTTTTACCTCAACCATAAAGATATAAACCCCAGAAGGTATATCATTTACCTCTATCTTACAATAAAGTTTTGCCGATTTAGGAATAACTATTTGTTTGATGGTTTTGCCTAGTAAATCTTGAATAGATAAATAACATTCTGTATCTATTGTATGTCCAAAAGATAAAATAACTTCTTCATTTGCTGGATTGGGGTATAAACTAATATCAGAAACTTGTTCAGATACATTATGTTTGATATTATGGACTTGCCTAAAATTCATACCTGCTGCAACACATAGTGA
>JAAFHL010000172.1 GCA_013298365.1 Bacteroidota bacterium
TTCCGAAGAAAACATGCCTGACATTCTTTCCCCCAATATTTTGAGGTCTTTTTTATAAATATTTAGGTCTTTATGACAAATATCTACTTTTGATTTAACGGTCGCTTCTTGGGCTGATATGACATTTGTCCCTATCAAAAGAAGAAAAAATAATATATTTTTCATGTAAAAATAACTTAGTGTAGATTTATGTTGCATATCAAGGTTTAGAACTTTTTTGAAGTTCCAAACCCTAATATGCAACATGTCTGCCATCATAATAAGTAAGTTGTTTTTCTGTGCCGTAGGCACAAAATATCAGTAGAAACACGCATTTCCCGTCCCATTTTATATTTTTTCGTGCTTTGCACGAAAATTTGAGGGGAATTGGGAGATTTATTGTTTGCTACCGATATTTTGTCCCTAACAGGGTAAGGGAAACAAAAATGGCAGACATGTTGAATATTCCTAATTTTTAATATTTATCGAACCACTTCTATCCAACCTTTAAAAACCAACTCTTTTCCGCTAAAATCTGTGCCTGTCAAAGCATAGTAATACGTGCCAACAGCTACATATCTACCATTGTATTTGCCGTCCCATTGTTTTGCAGGGTCGTTTGTGGCAAAAACTTTTGTTCCCCATCTGTCTGCGATTTGGAAAGAAAAAGATTTAAAAGCCGCAAAATTGGTTTCTAAATTGTCATAAATGCCATCTTCATTGGGCGAAAAAATATTCGGCACAAACGGAATGGCTTCATTTATTACGACATTCATTTCTATGGTGTCCTTACAACCTATCTCATCATTTATCACCAAATTGACGAGGTATGTGCCTGCTTGTGAATAAATGTAGGCAGGATTTTGCAGGTTGTTCTGGCTTGAACCATCACCAAAAGTCCACTGCCAAACCGAAGCATTTGTACTTTGGTCTATGAAATAAACAGGTGTATTGATGAAATTAAGTTCCTCTTGTGTGTAAAAATAGGCAGCAGGTTGTGGGCTTACTTGTACTGTAACCACGCCCGAAGTATCTGCGCCACAAGGTGTTGTCGCTATCACATTGTATGCCCCCGAACTTGAAGTAATAAGGGTAGTATTTATTTCATTTGGCAAAATACCATTATTCCACAACCACTGATAGGTGTCACCGCCTTGTGCGTTTAAGGTTACCCTTTCGCCAGGACAAATCACCGTAGTTCCATTCGCAGTTATATTTGCATTCGGAATCGGCAAATTCGTAACCCAAACGTAAGGGCTAATGCTTTGACAAGCATTTCCATCTGTTCCTATTGTGTAATATGTACCTGCACTATTGACTGTAAGGGTGTTTACTACGCTCACAGGTAAAATCTGTCCATTTTTGAACCAAGTATAAAAACTTGCCCCACCAGCCGTTAAAAGAAGCGGTGTGCCTTCACAAATTGCGGTTGAAGCATTTGCCACGAGCGAGACTATAGGCAATGGAAAAACGGTAATAGATAACGCTGCAGAGCTGTCTCTACAACCAAAATTATCGGTAATAAATTGATAATTACCTGTGGTTGAAATCGTTGTTGTATTATTATTGCCTATCACATTTGCGGGTAATTGCAACCAAGTATAGGTTTGTCCTGCTTGTACTGTGCCACTTCCCTGCAAATTTAGGGTTTCACCTTGGCAAAAACTTGTATTTCCTTGCGGAGAAATGGTTGCTTCTATGACATCTGTAACCGAAACAAAAGTAGGCGCAGTTGTGCCACTACAACCATTTGCATCTATCACTTCTGCATAATACGAACCTGCCATAAATGCCGTAAGCGGATTTGGGCTTGCACTCATTGGAACGCCATTTACATACCAATTTATCCCAAAAGTACCTGATGAACTAACCAAAATATCCACACTTTGCCCTTCACATATTGTGGCAGAAGGCTCTGGACTCAATGTGGGCGTGGGGGTTGGATTAACCGTAACCGTAAGTGCAGCAGCAGTATCTGCACAGCCATTATTGTTTAGGATAAAAGTATAAGCACCTGAATTAGATACTTGTAAAGAATTGCTTGTCCCCACAGATGTTCCATTTGCATTTACCCAAAGATAGGTTTCGCCAGCCGTACCTGTTCCGCTTCCTGCCAATAACACGTTTCCACCTTGACAAAAAACAGTAGCTCCCATCGGGGTAATGTTTGCAGGAATCGTAGTATTTACGGTAATCGGTACAATGGGCGTATTATCCGAGCAACCTGCTGCACTTGTAACGGTTGCATAATAGTTACCCGTTCCGCTTGTTACAATCGAAGGTGTGCTATTTCCTGCCACCATCACGCCATTGAAATACCATGTATAAGTTGTTCCACCAGAAGCGGTTAGCGTAATCGGATTGGCACTACAAGTCGTTTGCGCCCCAGATGGCGAAATCGTAGCCGTAGGCAATGAATTTACGGTTATGGTAAAAATATTAGAAGTATCTGCACAGCCATTATTATTCAAAATAAATTGATAATTGCCTGATGTATTAGCGGTATAAGTGTTATTTGTTCCCACCAAAGCCCCATTATTTAGCCACTGATAGGTCTGCCCTGCACCTGTTCCACTTCCCACCAAAAGCGAATTGCTGCCTTGACAGAAAGTATTATTACCACCTGCTGTAATCGCAGCAGTAACAACGGGTTTTACCAATACATTTACCACAGTTGTTTGTTTGCTGCAATTATTCGTTGTAGCCACTGCATAATAATTTCCACTTTGTGTAGCGGCGTAGTTACTATTTGTTGCACCTGCGATGGGCAAGCCATTCATATACCATTGATACGAAGTGCCACCTGTGGCAGAGAAAAAGACGGTTTGCCCTTGACAGATGGTCTGGGCGGTATTAGGCAAAATATTGGCTGTGGGATTGGGATTGATGATAACAGGCAAAACAACCGAAGTATCTGAACATTGTCCACCAAACGACAAAATGACCGAATAATTCCCGCTATTTGTAGCAAAAAAAGTATTGGACGTTGCCCCTGCCATCGGGATATTATTATTTAGCCATTGATAATTGATGCCAATTCCATAACCATTTAAGGTAACTGTATCGCCCTGACAAGCCGTTGTTCCATTTGTGGCAGAAATATTGGCAAGTGCGCCCGAAACCACTTGAACATTAATTTGCGTAGAAGTATCTCCACAACCGATTGAATTGTAGGCTACTACGGAATAATTTCCTTGTAATGTTGCATTATAAACAGAAGATGTTGCACCCGGTAATGTCCCGCTGTTAAAAAGCCATTGATACGGCGACGTGCCTGTTCCACCCGTTCCTGTCATCGTTGCAGATGTACCTGAACAGATAATATTGGTATTGCTGCTAATCCCTGCAACAGGCGGCGCAACGACCAAAACATTCATGGTATCATAAATGGTGCAATTATTGGCATCTGTAACCGCCAAAATATATTGAGAAGTCCCTGCGCCTGTGGCAGTTAGAATAGGGTTTTCAAGGGTAGGATTGTTTAAGCCTGTGGCAGGAGTCCAATTATAAGTATATCCGCCTGCACCAAATTGTGCAGCAGGGATTCCACCAAGCACCGCAGTAGCCCCCAAACAAACATTTTTGTCAGGACCTGCATTTACGTCTAATAAAATGCCTGGCTGTTCGCTAATTGTCAATGTAAAAGTTCCCATATCTGCCGCAGTTGCGCCATCTACTACTACATAATAAACGCCTGGCGCACATAACTCTCTTGTTACTTCCGAAGTCAAGTTACAGTAATCGTCATTAGAAGTGATGACATTGCAGCTTGCGTCAAGCAAATACATATAGGTATTGAAAGAAGCTGCCCCACACATTGTGGCTTTTACGCCCATCGGCTGCGTAATGGAAAATTGATAAAAAACATCATTTCCACCACTATTGGGGAAATTATTGCTATAACATTCATTGCTATTGAAGTGAAAAACAGAGCCGCCCGTAGGAAGCGTACCCAAATCTATTGCATCATTGCAAGCCGTACCTTTGGTATATCGCCAAAAGGTCTCAATGCGAGGTTGATACACATTATCGGCGCAAACGCCTGTTGTACCTGCAATAAAACCTTGATTATACCATTGACAAGGGGGACCTGTACGATAATTGATATTGGTTTTGAAGGGGTTTGCATCACAGTGTAAGTCATCTCCTTCTGTGTAAAGACAGCCAAAGAAATTGATACAACAAGTAGCAGGATTATAGTCGCAATAAGGATATGTACCCAAATTTGCGCAAGGGATAAGTCCACCTGTCCAACTTAGATAATAAGCCAAATCATACATATCATCTTCATGATTGTCTATGCGCAAATCCATATAAAACGGAACAGCAGAGCCTGTAAAGGTTTGATTGTAGAAAATATCATTAAAATCAATGGAATTGACCAGCGAAGGGTCAAGCTCATCAGTAAGGCAATTTCCCCCATACCAAGTTGTATTGACAGAATTGCCACGCCCCCAAATTTTGAAAGCATATTCATCTTCCGAAATAGCCCCCAAGCTCACAAAAGATACATTCAAACTTGCATCATTGGGCGCAGGAAGTACCACGTCCCATTCCCGTTGCCGCATCATAATCTGCACAGGACCATCGTTATATTGTTGAGCAAGAAGCCATTCGGCAATAAACACAAGGCAGTAGAGTAGGAAAAATTTACGCATATTTGCTTAAAATTATTGGTTGCTAATAAAAAGATAAAATAACAGAATTTTTATGGAAATATCTGTCTTACTGCCATAAAAAAGGTTTGAAAAAAATGGCTTTCTCATAGAAAAAATACTTTAATAAAATGGCTAATTTTACCACAAAGTTCACGAAGATTTTCACAAAAAACACAAACATGAAAAAGAAAACAGGCTACTTAGTGTTCTTTGTGTTGGCTTTTCTTTGTGAACTTTGTGGTTTTATTTTTTATGAGAAAGCCATGATTTGAAAAATACGTTATTGGTAAATCCATATAATATATGTATTTTTGCATATCAAATTTTTATGAATGATATTGACAAAATAAGCATAGACACAGATACCCTCTTAGATACATTTGAGTTAATTCGTAGCCAAGAATGTGTTTACCTAAATAATTGGTTATCTGCCACAGGCAAATTAGACGATTTTGAGCAACATTTACTGAATTTGATTTCTCAAAGAGCATTGTATCGTATGGGCGGCTGGAATGAAGAAGAACTCAAAATGAAGTTTATCAGTCACCTTTTTTTGATTGCCAATATTGAAGAAGAAGGCAGTATAGCTACTTTTTTTGAACGTACATTAAGCACAGTCATCGATAATCAGAAACTTTCGGTCATTTGTGAATGTTTAGTGGCTACCCTTAAAGGCTTCACTACGCCCAAAGTTCCTTACTTTTTCCTTCAAGAATACAAAAAGCAAAAAGGAGACGGTAACGACCCCGAAGGACAAATGTTAGCCGCCATGTTGATTGCACAACATCAAAACAAAGATGATAAGCCTTTGTATGGTGCATGGCTTGTGGGAAGTATATGGTATTTTACGGTTTTAAACGGAAAAATTATTGTACAAGCCCAACTTATGATGCTAATAAAAAGGCGGATTTATTACAAATTGTTTTTATGCTTAAAAAACTCAAAGAATTGATTATCAATCGCTAATATTTTTACCTCGTTTTCCAAACAATCTCCTCGCCTCCCGAAATATGAGAAGCGTATCTTGCTACCGTAAAAAGCCAATCAGACAAGCGATTGAGGTAGTGCAAAATCGTAGGAGAAACAGGTTCATGCTCATTGAGATGCACCACACAACGCTCGGCACGCCTACATACGCAACGGGCTACATGTGCCGTTGCATTTGCAGCACAACCGCCGGGCAGCACAAAATTTTTGAGCGGCGCAAGTACGGTATCCATTTTATCAATAGAGACTTCTAATAATTGCACCTCTTCTTCGGTAATTTCAGGGGGCGAAAAATGCGATTTAGCGGCATCATTTGCCAAATGTGAGCCAATGACAAATAAAGTATCTTGAATATTACGAATCAAAGGCACAAATTCTTTGACCTCTGCATATTCTCCCAACAAACCCAAATACGAATTGAGTTCGTCTGTTGTGCCGTAGGCTTCGATACGGATATGATGTTTTGGCACACGTGTGCCGCCTATAAGGGAGGTCTGACCCGAATCTCCTTGTTTTGTATATATTTTCATCGCAAATATTTTTGATTAAGTAATTTTACAAAATTAGCTTAGAGAATCTATTGGTATTAAGTATTTAATAATCATACATTTATGCTAACTATCAATGCTCAATTTTCAATTCTCAACTACTTAGTTCGCTATTCTTTGTCTTACCACTTCGGAAAGCATCATGCCTGCCGCAACCGATACATTTAAGGACGATATTTTTCCTTGCATCGGGATTTTCACTTGTTGTGAAACTACTTTGAGTAGGGCGGGCGAAATTCCTTTTTCTTCAGAACCCAAAATAAGACAAGTAGGTTCGGTAAAATTAGCTGCAAAAAAAGTATCTTGTGCTTTTTCGGTACAAGCAATAAGCTGAATCCCATATTCTTTGAGCATATAGGTAGCGTCTAAGAGATGTTTTTCTCTACAAACAGGCAGATAATTTAAAGCCCCTGCGGAGACTTTCATGGCATCTGCATTGAGGGCTGCCCCACCCGAAATAGGGATAATAAGTGCATTTGCGCCCATACATTCCATAGAACGAGCTACTGCGCCCACATTTCGCACATCTGTTACCCCATCAAGCATCACAAACAAAGGAACTTTTTTTGCATCAAGGGTCGCTTTTATAATGTCTTCCAGAGACTGGTAAAACATGCTTGAAATCGTTGCTACTGCCCCTTGATGATTTCCTTTAAATGCCAAAGTCTGCAATTTTTCTACAGGAACGTATTGCAACGGCACTTGGTTTTTCATTGCCAAATTACGCAACTCACTCAAACGCTCATTCGGTGTGGTTTTGAGAATATAAATTTTCTCTATATGCGTTTCTGCACGCAATGCTTCTATAATGGTATGTATGCCAAATATGTGATTATTCATGGTACAAAGATAAGGAGGAAATATGGGATAAACACAAAAAAAACGTGTGTAGTTGATACACACGTTTTTACAAGAAATTATGAATACTTAATTTTTAGACTCAAAACGGATTTCAGAAATTTTACGCCCATCAGAACTTGCTTTGATGGTTACTTTCGTAAGGTATTTTCCTCTCGTGCTTGTATAAGTAAAAGTAGCGATTTCGCTTTCTGCGATATTGTCGCTGTAATCTACTTGCACCTCTTTTGGCGGATTATTGGTGAAGAACTCTTTCAACACATATTTTGCTTGTGCTTTAGAGTAATGTCCTTGCTTAGCAGGGAGGCTAATATCAACACTTTCACCGATATATTCTGACAAGGCATCTAAGTCTGCATTTCTAAGTGAATTGTTCAAGCTAGAAACGGTTTGAGAAACAGCAGCACGAGATGCCGCAGATGACTCTCCTCTTACTTGTGCAGAAACTTGGAAGGCGCAGAGAAACAAAGTAGTAATGACGAAAACTTTAACGATAGAATGTAACATAATTAAAAAACTTAAAGGTTGTGTTGGTTGAGTAAGAAAGCTAAAACAATGCCAATAAAAAAAAAGGTATTGCTGGGTTTTTTATACCTATCCCAAGGTGGAATATAAAACAAGGTTGAAAATTAATTGCTTAACTTTTTGTATATAAATTTGGAAGTATCGCTTATTGAGTAAGAATATCTACAAATTTATATATAATATTACAAGCAACTTCTATACCAAAAACATAAAGGTGTAGGTTTTTTTTATGCTAAATTCAATAAAATAAGTACTTTTATTGAAAATACGTGTAAAAAAAGTTACACAACGTATTTTTTTCTTACATGACTAATAACGTGTGTGTTTATAAGTGTACAAAAAACATACAAGAGTGTATTATTTTGCAAGCAAAATGTATCCTTTTCGTTCAATGGCATTACCAACCCCATCTTGTCCTTTTACTACGAAAAAATAAACACCTGTATTGCAATTTACTCCCTCTAAATTTTTACCTTGCCATTTTTTTGCAGGTGTATCAGAAATAAACACTTTTTTACCCCATCTGTCAAAAATTTGTACAGTAAAAGTCGCCATTCCATCTGCTTTTATCTGTAAATCGTCAAAAGTGCCATCTGCATTGGGCGAAAAAATATTAGGAACAAATACCTCATCTTCCTGAAATGATTTTACCACCACCGTTTTGATAACGGTATCTTGACAACCAAATCTATCTGTAACTATCATCATAACCAAATACTGTCCTGCATTAGGAAAGGCGTAATTAGGATTTTGAAATTCGGAAATATCTCCATTTCCATAGTCCCAATTCCATTGATAGGCATTTACACTTTCGTCTCGAAAATAGGCAGGGATTCCTTCATAAATCAATTCATTTTCCACAAAAAAATCAGCCAGAAGCCCATCATTTTTAGTAATAAAAACAGATGAAGAATCTAATCCACAAGCATTTTGTGCAAGAAATGTGTAAAAACCGCCTTCTGTAATAGTAAGTGATTCGCCTGTTGCACCCGTAATCGTATCAGCATTTTGCAGCCACTGAAAGCTCAAACCCACACCTTCCCCTACAATCGTGGTTACTTGACCTGAACATATTAAAACAGGTCCCGTCAAAATATCAGCATTGGGTAGGGAATTTTCAACAATAGACACAATTTCAGACGTATCCGAACAATTATATTCATTATAGGCAATCACCGAATAATTGCCTGGCGTATTCACGACAAAAGAGTCATTTACTACGCCTTGAGAAAGGCTATTCTTCAACCAAATATAACTTATTCCTCCATTTGAGGTCATTAATAAGGTATCTAAATTACATAAATCATAATTTCCCGTAGGAAAAATGCTGGCGATGGGATTATTAGCATACGTAACTTGTACTCTATGCGTATCTGCGGGGCATATCCCCTGACTTGCAACAATGTTGCTTACTTGATATGTGCCATTATCTGTAAATACCAAATTGAGCGAACCTGTGGTAGGATTGAGCAAAAGCGTAGGACCTCCCGAAATCGTTTGATAACTATAAGTCCCATTTATTCCCGAAACATGTAGCACCAAAGGAATGGAGAATAAGCCACAATAAGTAGTTTTGTCATAATGAAATTCGGCATCAGGCGCACTTTCTATCACAAGCGTTTCACTATGAATTGCAGCAGCACATGCGCCATTTGCAAGATGCGTATTCGTTACAATATATGTACCAAAATCGCTGGCACTTAATTGTATCTCTCCTGTTGCAGGATTGAGATTGAGGGCAGGTC
>JAAFHL010000173.1 GCA_013298365.1 Bacteroidota bacterium
ATCAAAAATTCGGTGTTACTCAAAGAAATAGATAATCCTTTGGAGATTTATTATCATGCGGTTGTGCCTTTTCCTTGGCCTATGGACAATAGAGATGCGGTAATGTGTGGCAAAATTACACAAGACTTCGCTACTAAAAATCTGCTTGTAAAATTGCGCCCCATTCCTACTTATTCTCCCTTAAAGCCCGAACATGTTCGGCTCAATACGTTTCAAATGGACGTAACGCTTAAACCTCAAAGTGCAACAAATGTGAGCGTGGAATGTATCATGAAAATTGGCGAGGCTGATGGGATTCCTTTATGGCTCGTGGATTGGCTTGTGAGTGAAAGGCTGTTTGAAGTGATTCATAATTTGTGCGAATCTGCGCAAAAAATGCCTTATAAATATATGACATTTCCCAATATTCAAAATTAGCAATGCTTTTGTTGCTCGCAGATGAACTGCTTGTAGTGAATAAAATCTTACATTTTACCACAAAGTTCTCAAAGAATTCACAAAGAACACAAACATTTATCGAAAATAGGTTATTTTGTGTTCTTTGTGTTTTTTTTCTTTGTGAACTTTGTGGTTTTATTTTTATGAGAAAGCCATGATGTGATAGCAGAGAAATTTCTTCAAAAAAAATCTTATTTAATGCAACCCTTCCCCCTATAACTGCTATCTATGTTCTATAAATGATAAAAAAAGAGAAAAAAGAAAGAGAATAGGGTAAAATTTCAAACATCAGACGATTACGATTTACATGCAATTAACTGCTACTTATAGAGATGAGGAGCTTGTGAAAGGATGCCAAAATAATGAGCCTCGTATGCAGCAAGCTTTATATAAACAGCATTATCGAAAGATGTTTGGTGTGTGTTTGCGGTATGCAGAAAATCGAGATGATGCGGCGGATATTTTGCAAGATGGTTTTGTACAGGTGTTTAAATATATAGATAGTTTTAGGGGCGGCTCTTTGGAAGGTTGGATTCGGCGAATTATGGTCAATATGGCGATTGCACATTATCGTAAAAAAGCCCGATTTCAAACCACAGACATCGAAACGGCATATAATGTAAAGGAAGATGAAACGGCGTTAAGTGGCATGTCGAGCCAAGAAATTTTGAAAGTGATACAAGAATTGCCCACAGGCTACCGAACCGTTTTTAATCTCTATGAAATTGAAGGTTATACACACCCAGAAATCAGTGAAATGATTGGTATCTCGGTAGGTACTTCAAAATCACAACTTTCGAGGGCAAAGGAAATGCTGAGAAACAAGTTAGGCGTTGCCACAAATGAATATTAAGTAGTTGAAAGTTGAAAATGGAAAGTTAATTATAATATAATGGTTGTCTTTCCACAAAATGGGTAGAAAAACAAAATAATAAAACAAATCATTATGAAAAATTTATTTCAAGAACAATTTGAAGATTTTGAAGATGAGCCTGACAGAGATGTTTGGGCGGCTATCGAAGTGGAATTACGACCCAAACAAGCAGGCATTTTTGCCTATCGCAAATATATGTGGGCGGCTGCAGCTTCTGTGGCTATGCTCTTTGGAATCGGCTATTTTTCGATTTATTTACCTAAAAATCAAGCAGTAGAAGTGGCACATCAAGCAGTAAAAGTGCCTGAAAATGAACCTATTATTTCTCCAGAAAAAACAGAAGCACCCGAAATCGTAGCAAGCGAAACCATGCCTTCAACGCCTGTGCAAACAGTAGTGCAAGAGACCGTTTCTCCTACAAAAGCTACACAAAGTGTGAAAAGAATTAAGACAGCAGACGGCAGAATTTTGATTGAAAAAACAGAAACCTATATTGTAACGGAAAAGAAAACATACGAAGTTGAGCCAGAAACGAAAAAACAAGTGCAGGTTGCGCAATCTATGGAAAAACAGCCTGTGCAGTCGCCTACGCTTGTAACGCCTGAAGAAATCAAGCCTGCAACTTCGGCGGTAGTTGCTGCCGTAGCACAAGCGGAACAGAAAAGCGAACCTTGGAAAGTGTATAATGTGCCTTCACAAGCATCAAATGCGCCAACAAAAAGTGTAAAAACCACAGCTAAACGTCAAGGAAATAATACACAGTTAGACTTAAATAACACAAATCCTGTACAGCTTGCAAGTTTTGCTTCTCAACAACTGAACAAAGTAGCGAATACACCTGTAAAAGTGAATTATAAAGAGAATAAAAAAACAAATCAAGTTAAGTATGAGATTGGTTTTAAAGACTTTAAAATTGTGAGAAAAGTAGGAAAGAAGTAATTATTTAGGTGCAAAACCATTCATTTAGTATTTATATATATAAAACATATTTGTGAAAACTGCATTTGTGCAGATTTTTGCAAGGAATCTTACACACATTAATTAATCAATATCATGTTACGCAAAGTTATTTTTCCTATCTGCCTATTTTCTGTTATAGGCAGTTTTGCCCAAAAAACAGACACCATTATTCGCAAAGAAGGCGATAGAGAAGTCAAAATTATCGTCAAAAGCGATGCCTCTGGCAAAAAAGAAAACAAAGAAGTAGTCGTCTATAAAAAATATGTGATTAAGGACGGCGAAAATGAAGAACAAGTACTGGAAGAAATTCAACGTCAAGAAGAAGGGGAGAAGTCTCCTGCAAATGCCCGCCGCAAAGAAGTGATTATCATTGACGGCAAGCAAGATGGCAAAGTTGTGCATCGCATAGATGTAAACATTCCGAATATGGACTCTATCGAAAAAGTGGTAGAAATAGAATTGGAAAAAGCTGGAAATGAGATAGATAAGGCAGGAAAGCACATTGAAAGAAAGAAAGTTGAAGCGCAAGAAAATGTGAATGTAAACACAAATGGCGACACAACCGAAGTTTTGTTAGGCAGTCGTAAAATCATTATTATCAAAGATGGCGAAGATACACATGTAACCTTCAAGCGCAAAAAAGGCAATAAATGGGTAGATGAAGATGGAAATGAAGAAGATATTGAAGATGAGGAAGGTGAAGAACACAGCTACCGTTATGAATATAATACAGAGGAGGTTGTGGTAAATGAAGAGGAAGATGCGCCAGATGAGGCAAATGATGACGATGATGGGCATCGTAAATCTAAGTTTGCAGATGTGGATTGGTTTGGCTTGGATTTGGGCTTAAATAATTATGTTACAAATGGTGAGTTGCTCAAAGCTCCTTCAAATTTTGAAAGTTTGGCATTAGATACTTGGCGTTCATTGAATGTTACCACTCACTTTTTGCCTACAACCATTCGTTTGTTTGGTGATGGTGCGGTGAATTTGAAAACAGCTATATCTTTGGATTTTAACAATATGCGTTTCAAAGATGATTTTATTATCCGTCCAAATGCAAGTACTTTGACCTTGGATTCAACCAGTGTTTTGAAAAAAAATAAATTGGTTGCAAGTTATGTGCAGTTGCCTTTATTGTTACATTTTAGAACAAATCCACACAACAAGAAAAAATCTATAGACTTTTCTGTGGGCGGTTATGTGGGTGCGTTGATAGATGGCAAAACAAAACGTCTAGACGAAAATGAAAAAGTAATCAAAACACACGATACCTTCAATTTGAATCCGCTTAAATATGGTGTAACTGCAAGAGTGGATTTCAGATGGATAGATTTTTATGTCAATTACAATTTGAGCAGCGTTTTTGAAGATGGACAAGGTCCTAATACACAGTTGGTTTCTGCGGGTGTAAATTTAATTGATTTTTAAGGAAAATGTGTAATATTCTCTTTTTATTCAGTACTAATCAAAAGTAATAAGGATTCTCATAATCGTTTTATATAATGATGTTTAGGTAGAGTGCGGTGCAGCGAATGTTCCGCATTTTTTTGTGATAAAAAGGTTAGCAAATTTTGGGTACAAAAATAATCGCCCAAACGATGCCACAAAATATAACAGCAATCAAAACCGCACCTGCCGCCACATCTTTTGCCCTGCCTGCAAGCAAATGATACTCTGGCGAAACCAAATCTATAATGCTCTCAATCGCAGTATTCATGGCTTCTAATGCCAAAACAAGCCCCATACTCAACACAATAGCGCACCATTCACTCGCCGAAAGCGAAAGATAGTAGCCCCAAATGGCAATAATGGGAATGGCTAAGGCATGAACCTGTGCATTTTTTTGGCTACGAAATAAGTAAACAATCCCTTTCAAAGCATAACCAAAACTTTTTATTCGACCTATAATGAAATCTTGCATAATAAAATGTAACAATATCTTACAAAATAAAGTATAAATCCTATATTTGTAACAAATTTATTTTCATTACGACTTATCCCCCAGAAATGATACAATTTTGTTCGATTTGAGCGGTATCATTTCTCATTTATTTATACAATGGCAAAAGAAAGAACATATACATCTAATTCGGTATTTGATGGCGAAGACACTTCCTACTTAGGAGGTAACGATATGGAGCATTTGAGAGAAATAGAAAGTGAGGCAGTAAAGACCGAAAGTGGAAAATTGGGGCTTGCAGGTTTGATGGCGATGGGAGCAGCCGCAGGGTTAATCACAACAAGTATGCTATCTGCCATGTACAGCTTTGAATTTTGGGACGTTTTACACGGTACATTTTTGGTGATAGGAATGGCTTCGGCTATTTATGGTACCATCAAAACCATTCGTACCTTGCGAGGCAAAACCTTGAATATGCCTTCCTTAGAAGTGCTGCGCAAAAATGTCGCACAAGCACAACCTAATGTAAATGTTGGCGGCTATAATCGAAATCAAACGCAAGCACAAAATAGAAATGTCAATACGAAAACTTCTGCTTCTCCTACATTAAGGCGTTCTCGCAAACAGCGTGTTTTTGCGGGTGTTGCAGGCGGATTAGCCGAATATATGGGCATTTCACCTGTTTTGGTACGTATTGCTTTTTTGATTTCTATTGGTGTAACAACTGGCTTTGGGCTATTTATCTATCTATTATTGGCTTTGGTACTGCCCAAGAATTATGACGAGTGGAGAAGACGAAATGAATAAAAAAAATGCCCTTTATGAGGGCATTTTTTTTATCTAAGTACCAGTGAGTAATAAATAAAGAAGATAATTAGCGATTAAGTACTTCTTTATTAAGCACTTACGCTAACTTTCAACTATCAATTTTCAACTATCAACTACTTATTTAGGTTCACGCAGATTTTCGCAAATTCAAAGACATTTCGATAAGCTCAATGACCACGCAGATTTTCGCAGATTAAAAAATATTAGCGAAAATCTGCGGTTCAATCTGCGTTTATCTGCGAGAACCTAAACAATCACCCTTTTTTTATATACATTCAAGCATTTCTGCCACAAATCGTTCAAAATCTCCTTCTTTTTCAATCGAAAAAACAGGCAAGCCTATATTTTTTGCCCCTAAAATATTGGGTGGCGAATCCTCCACAAAAATAGTTTCCTCTTTTTCCCAGCCCAAAGCTGCCAAAGTTGTTTCAAAAATGTCTGCGTTCGGTTTTCTCATGCCCATTTTGCAAGAAAAAAAACATTGTTGCATCTGTGCATATACAGGCACACATTCGGCATAAATATATTCATAATGCAAATCATTTGTATTGCTCAACAATCCCAAATTAAAATGCGCTTTGAGTTGTTCAAGTCGAGCTACTCGTTCAGGAATTACCCCTATCAAAATAGCGTTCCAAGCGGCTGCAATTTGCGCATCTGTTCCATTTATCCCAAATTGTTTGCGGAGTGCTTCGATGAAATCAGCCGTACTTATTTTGCCCATTTCATACAAAGAAATAATTTCTTGTTGTGTTGTTTTTGAAAATAAGGTAAGCCCCATTTCTTTGCCCAACAGCCGCTCCATAGCATCTTGTGTGCGGCGCATTTCGATGTCGTAAATGACACCTCCTAAATCAAATAATATATTTTTTATACGCATAGATTGACTATGAATGTAGGTAATGGAAGCCCATACATTGTTTTACAGGTTGCGGCGGATATTTGGGGAAAGATGGATTTTCTTTGTTTTTTTGGCAAAGAAAAAAAGTACTGCCTCTTTCATTTTTGATGATGCGTACATTGCTACAGGTGCTACAAAGCGTGTTTTCTCCCATTATATTTTTACTGTGTAATTCTTGAGAGGGCATCTTCAGAAGCTCTTTGTTCCGCCGTTTTTTTATTTTTACCTACTCCTGACCCCAATATTTTTTCTCCTGCTTTCGCTCTTACCAAAAACATTTTTTGATGTCCTGTACCATTTTCTTCAATTACATCAAACTCAAGTTGTCCCATTTTATTTTTTTGGACATACTCAATCAGTTTATTTTTGTAGGAAATAACTTGGTCTTCTACGGTATCAAGATGTATGAGCGAGCTAATAATTTTGGTAACGATAAATTTCTTCGCTTTTTCGTAACCCAAATCCATATAAACTGCACCAATAAAGGCTTCGAGTGCATCGCCATACATAGATTCATTGATGCTTCCCGACTGATTATGCCGAATTATTCTATCAATTTGCAGTTTATGGCAAAGGTCATTCAGGGATTTTCGATTTACAATTTTGGAACGCATTTCGGTCAGAAAGCCTTCATCTTTGAGGGGATATATTTGAAACAGATAATCTGCTACCACAGCATCTAAGATGGAATCCCCCAAAAATTCCAATCTTTCATTACATAATTTAGCAGATTCGATGTTTTTATCTCGATTGCTCCCCATTACAGAGCTATGTGTGAGTGCCAACTGATACAAAAATGTATCTTTTGGGACAGAACCCACAATATTCTGTATTGTTCGTACAAAGGCTTTTTCTTTGGAAAAGAGCAGGTTATAGATTTGACTCAAATTCATATTTGCGGTCTCAATCGAAAAATAAGAAATACGATTCTTATACTTTTTTAAACAGAACACAAGCATTATGTCCACCAAAACCAAAAGTATTACTCATGGCGGCATTAATGGTTCTCGGCTGTGCCTGATTAAACGTGTAATTCAAATCGCACTCAGGGTCTGGTGTTGTGAAGTTGATAGTAGGCGACACACATTGTTCTTGAATAGACAAGATAGAAGCTATTGCCTCAACAACGCCCGCCGCGCCAAGTAAATGTCCCGTCATAGACTTAGACGAGCTAAGGTTCATTTTATAGGCATGTTCTCCAAATACTTGTTTAATCGCCTTTGTTTCGGCTATATCTCCAAGCGGGGTAGATGTGCCGTGCATATTAAGGTAATCAATGTCTTCTGGTACAAGTCCTGCATCTTTGATACAATTTTGCATAACAAGTATCACAGATGCGCCATCTGGGTGCGGTGCGGTGATATGATACGCATCTGCTGACATGCCAATTCCTCCAAGTTCTGCATATATTTTTGCACCACGAGCAATTGCGTGGTCGTAGTCTTCCAAAATCAATGCACCAGCGCCTTCGCCTAATACAAAGCCTGAGCGAGTAGCATCAAATGGACGACTTGCTGTGAGATAATTTTCATTATCTTCTGACATGGCTTTCATCGCATTAAATCCTCCTACGCCCGAAATCGTAATAGGAGCTTCAGCACCACCTGCTACCATGATATCTGCATAGCCCATTTTGAGAATCATATACGCATCAATGATACAATTAGAGGAAGTTGCACATGCTGAAACAGAGGCGTAGTTAGGCCCTTTTAAGCCATGTTCTATTGAAATACGTCCTGCAGCAATATCAATAATCATACGGGGAATGAAAAATGGATTGAAACGAGGCGTTCCATCACCTTTTACATAATCCATAACTTCTTGTGTGAATACTTGCATGCCGCCCACACCAGAACCCATTACCACTCCAAAGCGTGTTTTATCTATCGTAGAATGGTCGAAATTAGCATCGGCAATTGCTTCGTTTGCAACAACGAGTGCATATTGCGTAAAAGGATCCATCCTTCTCGCTTCTTTTTTGTCAAGATAATCTTCTACCTTGAAACCTTTCAGTTCACAAGCAAATTTTGTTTTAAATTTACTTGCATCAAATTGAGTGATAAGATTTGCACCACTTACCCCTGCAAAAAGCCCTTCTGAAAAAGCTTTTATCCCTAAACCAATAGGCGTAAGTGCACCCATGCCAGTTACGACAACTCTACGATTTTTCATTACTTTCAGATTGAATTATTTTGCATTAGTTTCCAAATAGGTAATGGCATCACCTACTGTTACAATTTTTTCTGCAGCTTCATCAGGGATTGAGATATTAAACTCTTTTTCGAACTCCATGATGAGTTCTACGGTATCTAATGAATCAGCCCCTAAGTCATTAGCAAAACTAGCTTCAGGTGTTACCTCTGCTTCATCTACCCCTAGTTTTTCAATAATAATTCCTTTTATTTTATCTGCGATTGTGCTCATAAAAATATGATAAGTTGTTATAAAATCGCTGCAAAGATAATACTTTTTGATGTATTCAAAATTTTTTTCTCGAAATTTACAGATTTATCTTTACACTGACTTGTTGCTGCGGATATAATGAGCGTATTCCTATGTCTCATTTTCTTTATTTTTGTCCCAAGGATAACGGCGAGGCTTATCTTTGTCGTCTTCTCCCTTGGGTTCAAAGGCTTTTTTCTGTTTTTTTATCCAATCTTCTAACCATATACGATTGAAACCTACGGAGATATTTAAGATTTGTGTAGATACATTGGGAAAGGGACTGTTTTTACCCCAAAAATTTGTAGGATAATATTGTGCTTTTACTTCGATAAGGCTTGCATCAAATCCTACAAAAACATATGGCAAGATATAATTTATTTCTTTGCTAAAATAGCCCCTTGTCTTTTCCATTTTAATGCCATTTTCAAAGCGTTTACTCTTGTACTGTATGGGAAAATCTACGCCACCGCCTGCAAAAATCCCACTGTTCGTAAAACCTATCCGTAATGCCCCTGATACCCCAGTCGTATATACCCTATGCTTCATTTTTAGACTGTCATTTACTTGCGTAATCACGCCTAAATTCTGCGAATTTATACTCCCAAATACGCCGAATGTACCTTTTTCCCAACCATAATAGTGTCTCCGTTCAACATTCCAAAAAGGAGCAAAGCGAGGTATATGTGTCAATGTGTTACTATTTGCGAATGAAATTTCCATAGGGCAGTAACTAGTAGTATTTCGATATCCAACGATTTTTTGGGCAAAGATCGGAAGAGCG
>JAAFHL010000174.1:0-4883 GCA_013298365.1 Bacteroidota bacterium
TCTGCAACACTTTCTACGCCATATTTGGCTTTTTGATGATTCGTAGGATTTAGCACATCTTTTTTCTTTCTCCCCACAAATCGCCCCTCGTATTCATAAATATAATCTTTACCTTGTCCCAGGCGGAAATACATAATATTGATAGAATATGCCTTTTTAATTGCGCCATGAGGTTGTCCTTCTGCAATATACTCACTTATCAATTTGGAAATCCCATAAACCATGCGATGAAAATAATCATCTTCATCGTCATATTGTACTTCTATCAACAAAAGTTCCCCTTTTTGCGATTTTACCAAAATATCAACCCTATCAAACTTGTCGGTTTCATGTTGTTTATTGCCTTCACTTTCCAATAAGTTTTGGATTTTTATATCAAAACCCAACAATTCACTTAAAAAACCTTCTAAAACGGTGAAATTTTCTTTATGTCTTAGGACTTTTTTTATTGCCCAATCAAAACTGATAAATGTGCGTTCTAGCATAATTTAACGTATATTTTCACAAAGATAAATACATTTCGATTTTTTTGCAATATTTTTTGCCTTTATTATCATTTCTCAAAATAAGGAACGAGTAAAAAATAACTTGTTAATGTTGTCCATTCTGCAAGAATCCAGAAAACTGATACTGAATCACTAGCTTTTCTGGATTCTTGCAGAATGGCTATCTTATTTTTCACTCGTTCCTAAATATATGATATACAAAAACTTAACGCCGCATATAAGCCTCTATCTCCTCCATACTTGCATTAAAACGAAGGATTTTTTTATCAGGAGAAATTAGCACACAAGTAGGATATGTGTCTGTGAGGAAAATGGTCAAAATATCTTTTGTAGCAATGCCATTGAGCCAATTTAAATTGTGCGCAAAAAAATGATTGCGAATATTGTCGGTATGGTCGCCTACATTCATCGCAATGACCTGCATTTTCCCTGCATATCGAGTAGAAAGAGTCGCCAATTTTGAGGTAGAAGTTTGGCAGTTTTTGCACCATAAGCCCCAGAAATACAGCACAGTATATTTTTCTGCATTGAGTTGTTCATACAAAGTTGTCATTTCGGCATCTACTCTTTTAAAGGGAAAATCAATGACTTTTTCGCCTTCAAACATGCGCAGTGCATCTTCGTCTGTGGCTTGCAAATGAATAAAACTGCCATTCGCAGCGATTTCTACTACTTTGTAACTTTTATTTTGTAGGCGAATCACACAATTTGCCGCATATTCTACTGCGCCATCGGACAAAGAAGGGCTTATTTTTTGGGAAATCGCATCGCCAATCATAATCCTATCACTTGCATCATTGAATAATCCATTTTTATTTTCATCATACAAACCGATTCGGATATTTACCGAATCTAATGTGGTATCTATCATCAAACTATTTGCAGTTGTATAAGAAAGCCAATATTGTACAGGGGACACTTTGTTATCTCTGCCAACACCTGTTTTTCCCAAAATCGTTTCGATTTGTTTGGCAGCTTGCGGACTTTCATGTTGCGGATAAAAGAGTTTATAGGCAAGGTTTGCCCCAACTACTTCGGCATTAAACAATGAAAAAGCCACTGTATCCCTCAAATTATTGAAGGTAAAAGGTGTTCCATCATCTCGCAAATCCAAATTATGGTTGTAATCTACATAAATAACAGGTTTTCCAAATTGATATTGACTCACTGCAATAAGGGTATTTCCCCCTAAATCGTCATTTTTCCAACCCCCAAAATTCACAAAACCAAAAGCGGTTTGGCTATTTTTGAGGTTTTCAGGCAAGGTAATTCGATATTTTTTGGCAAAAACATGAATTTCTGACGATTGATATTCATAAAGTAAAAGGTAATTTTGCTTCTCGATTGATACCGCCTTTGTCGCAAAATGAAGGGTAATTTCATTTTGCGCTGTAAGCCAGTGAAAACAAGCTATAAATATAATAAAAATGGTATTTTTTGCCATAGTGAATGAAAAATTTTGCACAAATAAACGAAAATAAAAACAGACGACACAGTTTTTTATCTGTATCATATGGCTTTCTCATAAAAAAATAATGGAATAAAAAAGTTAAATTTTACCACAAAGTTCACAAGGGATTCACAAAGAACAAAGAACACAAAGATTTATCGAAAAACAGACTGTTTTGTGTGCTTTGTGCAATCTTTTCTTTGTGAACTTTGTGGTTTTATTTTTTATGAGAAAGTCATTATCTGTAGCATCTGTTTTTTATGATTATTTCTCGCAGATTTACGCAGATGAAACGCACAGTTCGGCTACGCTCACTGTACAATATTTTTGCAGATTCATACGCTAAATTTATTCAGGAAACCAAAACTACCACCGCAAATCTCGCTGTTTGACCTCAAAATCCATCGGAATCGTAAATTGCTCTCGCCGCATTGCCATCGGTTTTATTTTGGTAACAGTCGTTACAGAAGTAATGGTTTTTTCTCGTTTTAGCATTTTTAAAGGAATGCGCCCACCCAAGCCTGGCACCAAGAAATTGGCTTGCGCACGCTTTTTCTTGGCATACAAAGAAACATCTACTCTGTATTTATCGCTTACCCAAAACTGCGACAAAGTACTGTCTGTTACATGTTGATACATTTCACATTCTACCCCCATAATTATTTCCTTTTTGCCCGTAGGCTTCACCGGTGGGCGTTTTGACATAGGTGAGTAGGTGCTGTACGCAGAAGTTCTATACGCTCTTTTGTTTGCTACATCTATGCTGTATTCAAAATTGGAATCGGCAATAAACATAAAGGTTTTGGGGTACATGCCACCAATCAAATTGACGACATAATTATTGTCTTTCATGCGCATCGCCATCTGCGTATTGGGCTGATTTTCTTCTAATAAAGCCTTTTCTACCCCCGAAATCTCTACTTTGTACTCAAACAAACCCTCAAAAAAATTGTTTTGGAGGCTATCTTGCGCAAAAGCAAATACGCCCATAATCATGGTTGAAAATAAAATGAGATACTTTTTCATAATAAATGATGAAATATATAATTGTCCTAAAATAATGCAGTTTACGATGTTTCGTTACAATTTATACGCAAATCTATGTCCTTTTTTTGAAAGAATGTCAAAATGAATGAAAAGTGTGTATTAATCCTTATCTTTGTCGGATTGTTTCTCGCAGATTTCCACAGATTTAACCGCAGATTTTCGCAAATAAATCCCTAATCTGCGTTTTTTATCTGCGAAAATCTGCGAGAACCTGAACAGTTACAAGTAAACAAAAACAGCATGAAATTATATCCTATAGAAACAGGTCGTTTCAAATTAGATGGTGGTGCGATGTTTGGTGTTGTACCTAAACCGATATGGCAGAAAACAAATCCTGCCGATAGCAATAATCGCATCAATATGGCGATGCGTTGCCTGTTGATAGAAGACGAAAGTCGTTTGATATTGGTGGACAATGGTTTGGGACATAAATATAATGAGAAATTTAAGGGCTTATATGATGTTGATAATGAACATAGTAGCCTTGAAAAATCTTTACATGCTTTGGGTTTTAGTCCTGATGATATTACAGATGTGATTTTTACGCATCTCCATTTTGACCATTGTGGTGGCAGCACCGCTTGGAATCCGATGAAAGAAAGACATGAATTAGTCTTTGAAAATGCGATTCATTGGGTGCAAAAAAAGCATGTAGAATGGGCATTAAACCCTAATCCAAGGGAAAAAGCTTCTTTTTATGCCGAAAATATTTTGCCAATTGTAGAAAGTGGGAATTTGAGAATGTTAGATGGTGAAACGGAATTGTTTCCGAATATTGCCCTCAAAGTGGTAAATGGGCATACAGAAGCGCAACAATTGCCTTTTATTTCTTACAAAGGAAAGCAAATTTTGTTTGTAGCAGATTTGTTTCCAAGTGCAGGGCATTTGCCTTTGCCATATGTGATGGGTTATGATACTCGTCCGCTTTTGACATTGGCAGAAAGAGAAAAAATTTTACCACAATTAGTGGAAGAAGAAATCGTTATTTTCTATGAACATGACCCCATCAATGAATGTGGGACAGTGATTCGCAATGAAAAAGGAGCTTATACACAGGGTATTTCGCTCAAATTGAGTGATTTATAATATATTTATATGGCATATAGTAAATTCACTTACGATAAAGTAGAGCAGGAGTTGGGCATTTATTTCGATTCAGCACACTTATTTCAAGGCACATTGCCCGAAGTCCCCATAGATGAATGGCTCATTAAGACCTTAGAAATGGGTAAACCTTTTGCGACTTTGTCAGAAAAAGCACGTTCTGAAAATTTGGTACACCCTATTTTGATGTATTTGTGTAGTTATAATAAGTATCAGTTTAGCGTGTATTCTGGCGTAGATTTGAACTTAGATACAGAAAGAGACTTAAATGGGGAATGTGATTTTATTTTGGCAAAAGGAGAGCCAAATCCTCGTTTAAATGTCCCCCTTTTCTGTATGATAGAAGCCAAAGACCAAGACATTAAAAAGGCTGTGCCTCAGTGTGTTGCGCAACTTTGTGGGGCAAGACTTCACAATGAAAAAAGAGGCAATCATTTCCCCTTTTTGTATGGTTGTGTTACCACAGGAGAAACTTGGTGCTTTCTCAAATTGGTAGAAAAAACCTGTTATATTGATGTAGATAGGTATTATCACTTGCAGTTACCCGCACTTTTGGGCGTTTTACAAACGATTGTAGATGTTTATAAGTAAAGAAAAAACTGTATATTTGCCAAAAATCTAAACTAAACATGTATGAAATTAAAAATAGAAAATTTTGGTCCTATCAAAAAAGGAGAAATAGACTTATCTAAGCGATTTTATTTGCTGGTAGGTTATAATAATACGGGTAAAACGTACCTGTCGAAGTTACTGTTTCATGTGTTTGAGGAAAAAAA
>JAAFHL010000174.1:4893-9097 GCA_013298365.1 Bacteroidota bacterium
AGTGGTTTCATTAATAGCGATTTTGGCAAAGAAATAGAAGCTCATTTAGAGATTTCAATAGATTCACATGAGTTTTTTTTAACAAAAAATCTTATTAATACTGTTTTAGTTCAATTTGCTCTTTATATAAAAGAAGTTGTAATAGAGTCTTTTAATGTGGAAAAAAATCATTTTTCTTTTGAAAGTTTTTCTCCAAGTTTTGAATATGAATGGGAAAAAGTAGTAGAAAATGATTATATGTCAATAAATAGAACGGAATCTTTTCAAGCCAATTCATTTATCAATGTTACCTCTATATACAAGCCAAAAAATTCTGAAAAAATGAAATATTCTACTATCAGATATGAAAGGAAAGAAGAAACAGAAGATGTTTTTGAAAAAGGAATAAAAGACGATTTTTTTAAGCAAGCTAATACTGGAACTATTGAAAAAGAAAGATTCATAGAAGTAATTATAAACTTACTTTTTTACCAAATTGTAAAGAATAAACCTACTTACATTCCTGCAAATAGGATTTATATTTTAGAAAACTATGAATATGTTTTTAGGAGAGAAAAAGAAAGAAGGGAAGAATTTTCAAAAGAATTGTTAAAAATTCCAGAAACGGAAATAGATACAAAAAAAATTCATGCACTTAGAAAAGCAATGAAAAGTAATTATACTGAGCCTATTAATCAACTATTAAACGAGATTTATAGAATCAGTGAGAATAATCGCCACAAAGAAAAACTAACTTTTTATGACCATATTCTCCAAAAACTTGCCACTCTCATGGGCGGCAAAATCGTTACTAATAAAGAACGTTTTAATGGAAATGACAAATATTATTTTCAAGTAAAAAATAAGCGAAAACAGGAGGATTTACCTTTTTATTTAGCATCATCGTCTGTTAATCAGTTATCTATCTTATACTTATATTTTGAATATTTTGTAAAAGAAAAAAATAATTTCTTAATTCTTGATGAGCCAGAAGAAAATCTGCATCCGGAAACACAAATTTCACTTATGAATTTGTTATTTGAATTTGCCAATATGAATGGAAATAAGGTACTGATGACTACACATAGTCCCCTTTTGGCAGATGTTGTAAATAATTATTATTATTTGGCGTATCTTAAACAAGAAAAAGTAGAAATTCCCAAAGGCATAGAAAAATATCCTTTTGATACAGCGATAGATTTTTTGCCCAAAGATTTAGGTGTTTATTTTTTTGGGAAAGGGAAAATGCAGGAATATGCTTTTGACAAATATGGTGCTTCTTTTTTTGATTTTGATAAAGAGATTCGGAAAATAAAAGATATGGGAAAACTTTTGACTGATGCCATTTTTCAACATGAAAACCAAGAGGAGTAAAATATGAAACTAAGAATATTAAGGACAGAACTTTGGAATCGTATTATTACTACGGGTTTTGTGGAAGAATTGACTGATGATGAGGTGATAATTGAAGAAAAAAAGAATGAAAATAAGGCAGGGCAATTGCAAGCAGTTCATATAATAGATGTTCCTATTAGTGCAAAAAATCCGATGAGTTGGTTTTTGAATCAATTAGAAGATTATTCTTTACAGGGGTTTTATAAACAAGAAAATGCACGAACTGTAGATGCTATTTTAGTTATTTTGGAAGAAAAAGAGAAGAAAGGCGAAAAGAAGACAATTTTAACGGTGTATTTGATAGAACTAAAAAGTAAAATAGATGAAATGCAACTTGCCGATTTGCCTGAAAAATTAGGAGATAGCATAAGTCGGTTTCTTTTTTTGTTGAGTGTAGATGAAAAACAACAGCATGAGAATTGTAAGACTACAGAAATTAAATTTGAGGGGATTGTCTTTTATAACCATAAAGGCGTTATTACCAAACAAGCACCAAAGCCTGACCTAAACGAAATTTATGCTACTTTTCACCATAAAGACCAAATAGGTACAACTTTATGTAAGACAATATTAGGAAATGAAAAAATACCTTTGAAATTCATTATGCATAATTCAGATAGAGTTGAAAAAGGTTCAGCAAAAGAGAATATTGAAATTACTTATGAAAATATTAAACGAAACTATTAGTTATTATATGAAACACATTCTTATCATATCACTTGCCATTTTCCTGGTCTCATGCTCCTCAAAATGGAACATGAAAAACTATCGGCGGGTAGAAATCAAAGATGCGGGAGAAATTTATTCTACCCTAAATCTTGACAAAAAAACGGAAAATGGCAAACCTCGGATGAAAATGATACTCGTCAATCAAAGATGGGTACCCGATTCGCTGTTCAAAACCATGCAATCGCTTTCTAATGAAAATAAGTGGCCTGCTGGCTTGAAAACGGCAAAGTTGCGCAAGGAAAACGAGCAGAAATTAGGCTTATATAGAGCCTATATTGCTACTTCTTTCAAAGGAAAATACATTTTATACATACCCGCCAAAGAAAATAAAAACAACAAAGATTTGTCTTCGGATATGATAAGCAATAATGATTTTTATATGATTATTGGCAAAAGTGGCGTGGAGCGCAAAGATTCTTTGATGAAAGGGTATGAAAATTGGAAGCGTGGAAAAGTGGTAAAATTTGACCCAAATCCGAATAAAGGAGCTGGTGGCAAAACGAATGGAGGCGGACCGGGTAGCCTTCCTGCACGAGAAAATCCAGGCAACAGAGACCCAAAATCACCGCAAGGCTTGCCAAATGGAACGGATAAGCAGATTCCGAATTTACCAAAAAGGCAATAGCTTGTTTCTTCTTGTAATGAAACAAGTAGCGATTATAAACTACTTGTTTGTTCTTTGCATTTTATGAATAAGCTCATTTTTCAAGCAATTACATTTTTATAATAATGCTGCTTCAACCAGAGAAGACACCTCCTTTGACTCAAGCAGCATTACTACACAAGACTCAAAATATTATTCTTTGATTACTTTTTGCACCTTGATTGTTTCATCTGTTTGGAAAGAAATCGAGTAAACCCCTTTCGCAACATTACATAGGTCTAAGATTGCTGTTCCTTGACCATTTGTAAGTGTTATGACTTGCTGTAATAATACTTGTCCCAAAGCATTTACCAAAGTAAGTGTACCACTTGTCGCATTAGTATTTTCGATACTGATATTCAAGAAATCACTTGTGGGCGTAGGATAAGCAGAAAACATATTTGATTCCATAATCATTTCTGTCAAATCAGTGTCTCCCCCTTTATTCTCACCCATACGAGGCGTGCAACCCGTAGTAACAAGCCTTACCGTTCTGCTTGCTGAATTTCTCACACAACCATTCGGATAAGTAGCTTCTACGGTAAATACCCTGTTATTGGCAGTTGTGCTAACATTTGCGGTATAAGTGTTCATATTTGCACCAGCAATGTATGCACTTGATTGTCTCCATGAATATGTAACACCTGCGGTCGTGCTGCTTGCGGTCAATACAGCCGAACCACTTGTTCCGCCTAGCACACATACACTGATAAGCGTTCCCACAGCAGCAGGTGTAGAACTAATGGTAGGAGTAGCTGCTTCTCTTATCCATGCAGAAAAAGGTGCAGATTGTGTAGATAAACAGCCGTTAGCAGCTCTTGAGCGAATGGTATAAGCATCTGCGGATAGGGTTGATGCAGAAACGATAGTGGTAGCTGTTGGCGATTTAGTCGCAAATATTATCCCATTTCGAATCCACTGTATCGTACTTGCACCCACTGCATTTGGCGTAAGTACAATATTTGTACCTTGACATACTTGGGTAGCTGTTCCTGCAAGCGTAGGCATCTGTGGAAATGCCAAACCTGTTACTGTTACCATATCCGTTTTAGAACAACCATTTGCACCATTAACTGTTAGGATATAATTAGTTACGGTTGTACTCGTTGGGGTTACGATAGGATTTGAGCTATTTGTAGCAGACAAATCTATGGAAGGAGACCATGTATAAGTATTAGCTACTAGTGCAGTAGCTCCAAGCGTTGCGGTTGCATTGAGACATATATTTCTATCTACGCCTGCATTTGCGATAGGGAGTGCATTTATCGTAATACTTGTAGATAGCGAGGTTCTGCTACAACCATTAGTATCTGTTACCCTTACACTGTAATTGCCTGAAACAGTGGGGATATATGAACTCGAATTTGTACCTACAACCGTTGTATTTCTTTGCCAAACATAAGTAAGTACTGAATCTGTATTTCCATTCAGCGTGGTAGGCGTACCTGCGCAGAAGAT
>JAAFHL010000175.1 GCA_013298365.1 Bacteroidota bacterium
GTTTTCGGATTTGACCCGCAAAGTTACCATGCAAAATCTTTTCCATGATGGCGGATTTTCAAGCATGGGCGTTTCAAATGCCTTGCTCGAAGACTAATATATAATGTAAGTTGCGTATTGTTTTTATCGTTGAGCGATACTATATATAAGCAAAAATAAAACGGGGAAATCCTGAAAACCCGTCCGATTTGGAAAAAGAGTAGGGCGAAAACACTGCCAAACAAAGCGTATAGAGTGGGTAAAATATTTTTATGTCAGTAGTATCATTTTTAATACCATTGATAGTCATCATTGGTTTTATCCTAGGTGCGGTATATATTATTCGTACCAGAGCATATATTATTCGTACCAATAAAGAAAGGTGGAATTCCATACCTTCAATAGACGAATACAAAGTTGAAAATCCAGATTGCGTTACAAATAAAGGAATGAAATGTGTTGTATGTAATAGCACGAGTATTAAAAGTTTAGGATTTGGGCATCCAGAATCAACCAACCGTATTTTTATCTGCAATCATTGTGGGACTCAGCTTTATAGAACAAATAGTTAAAAAAATCGTATCTTTGCGTTTTAAATCATCATAAAAATAACCTATTATGAAATTTGCGGACGTAAAAAATGACATTGCTTTTCGCAAAATATTTGGTAATCAAAAAAAAAGTATTGTCCTAATTTCCTTTCTAAATGCGGTTTTAGATTTGGAAGAGGGCAATCGTATCACAAAAGTAACGATTATTGACCCTTATTTGCTGCCACGTATTATGGGCGAAAAAACAAGTGTGATTGATGTTCGAGCAACGGACCAACGTAACCGCAGGTTTATCGTAGAGATGCAGGTATCTGACAAAAAAGGGTTTGACAAGCGAGTACAGTTTTATACTTCACGTGATTATTCTATGCAAATAGATAAGGGGGAAGATTATCCAAAATTAAAACCAACCTATTTTGTTGGGATTTTAAATTTTGGAATTGGATTTGGCAAAGACTATCTTGCGAAACATTATAGCATTGAAGAAGAAACAGGAAAATGCGTTTTGGGCGATATACAACACCGTTTTATACAACTCCCAAAATTCAAGAAAAAACGCCATGAACTCACAACACTTATAGATAAATGGACATTTTTCATTAAACATGCTAAAAAATTAGCGGTAATTCCCAATGATATATTAGATGAGGGCTTAAAAACTGCTTATCAAGAGGCTGATAAGCATCTATGGAAAAAAGAGGAACTTATCGCTTATGAAAATGCCAATGTACGAGACCAAGACCAAAAGGGAGAAATACAATTCGCAAGAGACCAAAAAGAGGTAGAAATGGTTTTAAAGCCTTATAAAAAAGGGAAAACGGTAACAGAAATTAGCGATTTTTTAGATATGCCCTTAGAAAGAGTACAAGAAATCATAACAGATTATGAAAATTTGTCCTCAAAATAAAAATGAAAAATACGCTCAACATATGCATTTCCGAAATTAGCCGCTGCCCGAAACACAAGCCTAAACTCAGTGTAAGGGGCTAATTCGTAAATGCGTGTCGTACTGCGATTCTGGAGAATCGCAGTACGAACATCGTTACATTCGCAACTCACACTAAATACAAAAATGGCTAATTTAAGCATTTTTTGCCTAAATTAGCCCTTCTTTACCCGATAATAACAGAAAATGAATAATTACTCCTTATTTTTTGCTAACTTTGCCCCTTAATTGATGGTTATTATTTTCAATTTAACTAAATTTTAATATAAAAATATACATGAATCGTTTATTCATTCTTATTGTAATTGCTTGTCTAACAATTTCTTGCCAAAAGAAAGTATTAAGTATAAAAGACCTTAAACCCTTAGATTTAACCGAAAAAGGCGTTCCGATTAGTATCAAAACGCCCGCAAATCCCAAAATCATTGCTGATACTTCTCGCCTCAAATTGATTATGACTACTTCCTTAGAAATAGCAGCAGAGAATTATCACATACGAGCAGAAATTGTAAGCAAAGAAATGGCAAATCCCAGTCTCAACCCTGATACAGTAAAAAAAGCAAGACTTGAATTTGAACAAGTAAATCTCTCCAAAGGAAAATTTGAGACCTTAATTGTAGATGAACCACAAGGTTTTGTATATAAAACAAATGCACCCATAAAAGGAGAAACCTACCACTTTTTTTATGTCTTATTCAAAGATGGAAAGCAGATAGAATTTTCTGATTTTACGGGCGCAAGTGAAGCTTTTAGCGAAGATGAAGCAAAACTGATGTACGAATCTGTGAAACAATAATAGTATGTTTAAACTGATTAAAACAAATTCTGAAAATCCGCATTTTCAAGCACTTACGAAAATTCTTGATGCTTATTTGCATATTTTAGACGGGGAAGAACATGCTTTTTATGCACAATTCAACAAAATTGCCTTGATAAAATATGCGATTGTTTTCTATCAAGATGAGCGACCTATTGCGTGTGGCGCAATTAAAGAATATGATGCTAACACCATGGAAATCAAGCGTATGTATGTGGTAGAAGACATGCGTGGCAAAGGACTTGCGACCCAAGTTTTGAAGGAATTGGAAGAATGGGCAAAATCCTTGAATTTCCCAAAATGTATCTTAGAAACAGGCAATAAACAACCTGATGCGATTGCGCTTTATCTCAAAAATGGCTATCAAACCATTCCCAATTATGGGCAGTACTTACATGTAGAAAACAGCGTTTGTTTTGAAAAGCGATTGTCTTAATATTCTATGAAAAACATTAAACTGTTTAAGCAAAAAAGCTATCAATTCCTACATAAAATTCATGTTTTGCTTATCTATTTGCAAAAAAAGACAAGCAAACGAAATTTTCTGCTGATACTTTCTATTTCACTTGGCATAAGTGTAGGTTTTGCAGCAGTTATGTTAAAAACAAGTGTACATTTTATCTATCACCTTGCCACACAAAATACCTTAGCGGACAATTATTATCTTATATTATTGCTACCTGCCTTGGGAATAGGACTTACCTATCTTATCATTCAAAAAATATTAGGCGGAAAATTGGCGAAAGGGCTGTCTCCACTTCATTTTAGCATTGCCCAAAAAAGTAGCGATGTGCCACCTGAACAGATGTATGCGCAACTCATTACAAGCCCTGTTACGGTTGGTTTAGGGGGTTCTGCGGGACTCGAAGCACCAATTGTGATTACGGGTGCAGCAATAGGTTCTAATTTTGCCAAATATTTTCGCCTCAATTATTCCGAAAGGACACTATTATTGGCTTGTGGGGTAGCAGCAGGAATTGCAGCAGCCTTTAACGCACCAATTGCAGGTGTGTTATTTACGATTGAAGTATTGATGCTCGAAATTAGCACAGCAGGTTTTATCCCTTTATTGATTTCCGCAGCAAGTGGCGCACTCATCTCTAAAATCATTTTGGACGAAGGCACACTATTCAGTTTTCAATTACAACAACCTTTTGACTATACAAATGTGCCTTTTTACCTCATTTTGGGCGTGTTAGCAGGTTTGATGTCGGTGTATCATGCCCGTATTTTTGTCAAAATAGAAAAACATGTTAGTCATTTTGTCAAAAAGCCTTATTTACGTATTATATATGCTGGTACAGGACTTGCTTTGCTTATTGCTATTTTTCCAAGTCTTTTTGGCGAAGGATATAGCAGTATCAAAAGCCTTGCGCTAATGCAGCCTAATGATTTATTTAAAGATAGCATTTTTAGCCAATATATTCATAATGAGTGGATTATTCTATTGGGAATTGGTTTGGTGATGGCTATCAAAGCGATTGCAACAGGCATAACCTTGGGCGGTGGCGGAAATGGCGGAAATTTTGCACCTTCATTATTTGTGGGTTCTTATCTTGGTTTTTTTTATGCAAAACTCATTAATCTTCTCCATATCAGTCATCTACCCGAAAGTAATTTCACCTTAGTAGGTATGGCGGGTGTATTAAGTGGCTTGTATCATGCACCCCTTACGGCAATATTTTTGATTGCAGAATTAACAGGCGGCTATGCCCTCATGATTCCCTTAATGATTGTTTCTTCTATTAGCTATTTTGTTTCAAAATCCATAGAACCTTATTCGATGGATACAAAAACACTGATAGAAAATCGCAAAATTCATTCTGGAAACAAAGATGCCAATATTTTGGTAACCATGAAATTGGAAACCTTGATAGAAAAGAATTTTACTGCCTTGCAAGACTCACATCATTTATCGGAATTAATTGCCGCAATTATCGCATCTGAAAGAAATATTTTTCCTGTAATAAATAAAAAAAATGAATTATTGGGCATTATTTTGCTGAATGATGTGAAAGACATTATTTTTCATCAAGAAAAATATGCGCATATTCGGATAAAAGACCTGATGAAACCCTACCCCGACCTCATTCAACTAACAGATGACATGACAACAGTTGTAGCAAAATTTGAACAAACACAAGCGTGGAATTTACCCGTAGTGGATAATCGTATATATATTGGTTTTATTTCTAAATCTAAATTATTCTCCTCTTATCGAGGCGAATTGATTCATAGAAGCATTGGTTAGTCTTTAATTTTGAATAATTTATAATATGCAAACATACATAGAACAAATCTGGAATGACCGCAGCCTGTTGCAAGAAAAGGCTGCACAAGACGCTATAAGGGCAGTCATTGAAGAACTTGACAAAGGTCGCTTGCGTGTGGCAGAGCCTACGGAAACGGGCTGGAAGGTGAATGAATGGGTCAAAAAAGCAGTCATTCTTTATTTCCCCATTCAACAAATGGAAGTAATAGAAGTAGGAATTTATGAATATCATGACAAAATTCCGCTTAAAAGAGATTACAAATCTTTGGGTGTGAGAGTTGTGCCACCTGCTGTGGCAAGATATGGCGCATTTTTGGCGGCAGGCACTATTTTGATGCCTTCTTATACCAATATTGGTGCTTACGTAGATAGTGGCACAATGGTAGATACTTGGGCAACGGTGGGTTCTTGTGCGCAAATTGGTAAAAATGTACACCTAAGTGGTGGCGTAGGAATCGGCGGTGTATTAGAACCTGTACAAGCAGCCCCTGTCATTATCGAAGATAATTGCTTTATTGGCAGTCGTTGTATTGTGGTAGAGGGTGCGCATATTGGCAAAGAGGCAGTATTAGGCGCAAATGTGGTAATTACCGCTTCTACCAAAATCATAGACATTTCAGGTGCAGAACCCATTGAATATAAAGGTTTTGTACCTGAAAGAAGCGTGGTTATTCCTGGTTCTTATCCCAAAACATTTCCTTCAGGCGTTTATCACGTACCTTGTGCCTTGATTATCGGCAAACGCTCGGAATCAACGGACAAAAAGACATCTTTGAATGATGCTTTGCGGGTGCATGGTGTGAGTGTTTAGTTATATTTCTCGCAGATTTTCGCTGATAAAGACCGCAGATTTTCGCAGATACAATCTTTATTTGCGTAAATCTGCGAGAAACTAAGCCTCACTATTGAGCAAAAAAACCTCATCTCCTCCCCCACTCTCTTGCAATTCTACGGAAACTTTTTGACTTTGAATGGTATCTACCGAAATGCCTACAATAGAAGCCTCTACGGGCAACTCCCGATTATGTACCCTATCCACTAACACCATCAAATCCACCGATTTTGGTCGACCATACGCCAACATTGCGTCCATTGCAGCCCGAATCGTGCGCCCCGTATATAGTACATCATCTATCAAAATGACATTTTTCCCTTCTATCAAAAAGTCTATCCTTGTCTGATTTGCTTGTAAAGGGGCAGGACGGCGGCGAAAATCGTCCCGAAAAAAAGTAACATCTAATTCTCCATATGGAATATTGACTTCGGGCAGCAAGTCACAAAGCACTTTACACATTCTTTGCGAAAAATACACCCCTCTCGGCTGCAAACCAATAATTACTGTATGCGAAAAATTGCCATATTTCTCTATTAGCTCATGCGCCATACGCAGGAGGGTAACTTCTAATTTTTTATTGGGAAAAAGATTGAGTTTTTGCATAATCTTAGCGTATTTACTTCCAAATCACTTCTTGCACTTCTGGAATAAATTGTTTTACAACGGGCAATAATCCTTGATTGATGGTAGTGGAAACATAAGGACAGCCATGACAAGAACCTGCAAGTGAGACTTTTAGCACGCCATTTTCAAAAGATTCTACCAAAATATCACCGCCATCTTCTTGCGCCGCAGGACGAATATGTCTGTCCAAAATTTGTCCTATCATTTCTAATAAATCATCATCATTTTTGGCATGTTTGCGTTCCGCTATTCCCAAATACAAAATAGGTTCATTGTTTGCTAAATGTCCGCTAATAATCGCACGAATTTCAGGCAAAACACCTTCCCATTCGATGCCACTTCCTGCCGTTTTGAGAACAGTAATATGATTTTTGAAAATAAGTACTCTTTCTATATATTTGAGCATCATCAGTTTACGGGCAAGCGGAGAATAGCCTGTATCTGAAAAAAGGCGAAATTCATACAATTCTTGCGTCAAAACGCCATTTTCTAATACAAACTTTATGGCATTTGGATTTGGAACACCTTCTACATGTAAATTTACTTGTCTCATTTTTTCGTGTTAAAAATTGGGACAAAGGTAGGATTTTATTTTGATTTCTCGCTGATTCTCGCAAATGAAAAGGAGATTTTCGCAGATTAATAAGCCTAATCAATTAAGGAATGATACAAGAAATACTTTTTTCATATTAAGTCCTTATTTTCAAAAAATGCTAAAAAAAATACACTTTGGGAAAAGCCTTATGAATTATGCGATGTGGTGGCGTTTCGACTCCGCTCAACGACAATCGCCGCTATCATTTTTTTATGAGAACGCATTTCCCCCTTTTACCTATAAATTATGCTTTTGTATAGCTGTAACGAAAAAAGTGCTGATTTAAGGGCTTTTTTACCTTTTAAACGGTTTGTGTGTAGCAAAGCGGAACACAAACCTTCAAAACGGTAAAAAAGCGGAATGGAAAACGATTCGTTTTTCAAGCAAAATGGGCAGATTGCCTATTTTCTGGGCTTTTTACTGTTTTGAAGGTTGGATATTTTCACTACGTTCAATATCCAACCGTTCAAAAAGTAAAAAGCCAGCGATAAATCAGCACTATTTTCGTTACAGCAAGCTATTTTTTCTTTTTTATTAGGTGCTATCAAAAAATCATTATATTTGCTTAATAAAGCGGTTGCCGAAAAGCGTATAGAGTAGGCATTTTCTCCCTAAAGTTTTTTTAACATGAAAAAGATTTTTTTTATTCTCTCCTTTTTGCTTTTTATCGGAGCAAAAAATTACGCACAGGATGTAAATATTCCTGATGCAATTTTTAAAACTTATCTTGTAAACCAATCTGCTATCAATACAAATGGCGATAGTGAGATACAAGTAAGTGAGGCAAATGCTTTTACAGGTATGATTAGTGTACCTAATAAAGGCATTAGCGATTTAACAGGAATAGAGGCTTTTGTACAGATATATAGATTGGATTGCTATCAAAATCAATTGACTTCGTTAGATTTGTCTAATAATGTCTCTTTAGAAAGGTTAGATTGCTCTGATAATCTATTGACCTTCTTAGATGTAACAAATAGTTTAGTTTTAGAATATTTATATTGTCGGTCAAATCAATTAACTTCCTTAAATATAACTAATTGTACCGCCTTGACATATTTGAATTGTCGCATAAATCAGTTGACTTCCTTAGATGTAACGAATAACACTGCGCTAGAAACGATATATTGCTATGGAAATCAATTAACGTCCTTAGATGTAACGAATAACACTGCTTTAAAATATTTATACTCTTATGAAAATCAATTGACTGCTTTAAATGTAGCTAATAATATTGCTTTAGCATATTTAGATTGCAAAGATAATTTATTAACTTCTTTAGATGTAACTAATAATATAAACCTATACTCTTTATCTTGTCAGAGAAATCTCTTAACTTCTTTAAATGTAGCTTATAATATAAACCTAGACAACTTATTTTGTGAGGATAATCAATTGACTTCCTTATATTTATCTAATGGTAATACAAACCTAGGTCTGAAAACTTTATCTTGTTCTTTGAATCAATTAACGACATTAGATGTAAGCAATAATATTGCTTTACAAATGTTATATTGCGGTGCTAATCAATTGGATTCGTTAGATATGTCTAATAATAGTTATTTGCATACTTTAGCGTGTGATTATAATCAATTGACTTCCTTAAATATTGCTAATAATACAGCTTTACAACTGTTAAATTGCAATCACAATCAATTGACTTCTTTACATCTAAATAGTAATACTGCATTACAAAATTTATCTTGCAGAAATAATTACTTAAGCAATTTAGATGTAACTAATAATATTGCTTTACAATATTTAGATTGCTCTAATAATCTATTAACCCAATTAGATATAACTAATAATATTACTTTACAAAATTTGTCTTGCTCTGATAATCTATTAACCCAATTAGATATATCAAATAATACAAATTTAATAAATTTCGGTTGTATTAATAATCCAAACCTTTCCTGCATTCAAGTTTGGGACGTGGCTTATGCAAATACAAACTGGACAGTAGCAAATGGTAGTATAGATGCTAATATGTCTTTCAGCCTTGATTGCAGCAATGTAAGCACCGCAGAAAACTTAGCCTCCGCTTTATCTATCCTTCCCAATCCTGCAAGCGATTATTTGTATATTTCCTACGAAGGTAAGAAAAAACTATCTTTTGCCATCTCTGATATATGGGGCAGAACGCTCGCAGCGTGGGAAACAACTTCCGCAGGGGCTTTTTATCAAAAAGAAGTGCCAATTGCGGATTTTTCTGCAGGGATTTATTTTCTTTGTGCGCAAACTGGCGATAAAAGAGTGGTCAAGAAGTTTGTGAAGGAGTAAAAAGTGGAGACGAAAATTTTCAAAAAATTTCGCCCCTACTTTTTTGCATATATTTCAAAACCGAATGAATTTCGATTCTATAAGAAATCTATCCTATTTTATCCCAACACAGCAAGTGCTACCTTTAATTTCAACAAAGCTGCCCTTACA
>JAAFHL010000176.1 GCA_013298365.1 Bacteroidota bacterium
TTGGGTTTTAAATAGAAGTTCCCATTTCCGTCTGCTGTGTCTAAAACTACAAGTGTCTTTTTGCTTTGTATAAAAAGTCCTTGTGGCGAAAAGTCTTTGTTGAACATTCCACCATTCATTGCGAAAGTTAGTGTCAAGTTTTTACTCGCTACATAGTCTTTTACATTTTGAATGCTTTTAAGCGTTTCGCCCTTGTCATTTTTCCAATAGAGTTGTAAATCTTGTGTTTTAGTATCAACCGTATAAGCCAAAATTTGCTCATCAATTGAGTTTGGGTTTGTTGTAAAAGCAATTAGTCCTGCGGTTAGTAGCAGTAATAAACTTAATAATATTATTTTGACTTTATTTTTCAACTTTACGTTATCCTTAGATTGCAATGTGTGGTTACAGATAATCTTTGATGATATAAAAAATGGTAATGTAAGTTACTATCCTGTTTATTTACGCTGAATTTGATGCTTACTTAGGGTATTTTTAACGTAGCATCACATGTCATAAGCAGACTTTATATATCATTTTCGTCAAATCTTACACATACCTTTATTTATCATTACAAAGATAAATATTTTTTTCAAAAGAAAAAAATCGAATAAAACTACGATATGGCTTTTTCATAAAAATTGAATAGGATTTCTATCGTTTTTTACGACAAAATTATTTGTTAGCAATAATATTATTTGAGTTAAGCAATTTACTTAGAGGGCTATTTTATTTCTTTTTAGCCCAAAAACACAAAAAAAAGCACCTTTAGTCCACAATAAACAAACTAATTTAGCTAAAATTCGTATAATATACGTAAAAAGATTGCCTATCTTTGTAAAATCTTTCTCGTCTTAATTTCCAGTAAATACTAATATTAAAACGGTTTACTGCTAACGGTTTACTGCTAACTAAACATGAATATACACTACCTTGGCATAAGACATCATGGACCAGGCTGCGCACGCAATGTTAATGCGGCACTCAAACGCATCAAACCTGATATGGTTTTGATAGAAATGCCTGCTGATATGAATGCAGAATTGGCACAGCCCGCAAATCCTAAATTGAAGCCGCCTGTGGCATTGCTCATTTATAATCCCGAAAATCCTAAATCGGCAAGTTTTTATCCTTTTGCCGAGTTTTCTCCTGAATGGCAGACAATGCTATTTTGCCAGAAAAATAATGTGCCTATTAGAGGATTTGATTTGCCGAAAACGCATAGACTTGCCATAGTTCAAGCCGAAAAAGCAGCAATAGCGATTCCTGCGGAAGAAAATGAGGTTGAGGAAGATAGTAAAGAAGCTGAAATAGTTCCATCAGAAAGCCTCGAAGAAATAGAACAAGCAGAAAATATTCGGAGAGACCCTTTGGGCTATATGGCAGAATTAGCGGGCTATACTGATGGCGAAAGATGGTGGGAAGCTGTAATGGAAAAACAGGGCAATGATGTACAACTTTTTGATGCGATTTTGGAGTTGATGACGACCTTGCGCAACGAGTTAAATGCTCCTGAAAGTGAGGATACCTATTTGCGAGAGGCATATATGCGCAAAACCATACGTGAAGCTGTAGCTGAAGGTTTTGAAAATATTGCGATTGTCTGTGGTGCTTGGCATACCCCTGCTTTGCCAAGTTATGATAAAACCGAAAAAGAAGATACAAAATTACTGAAAGGTTTGCCAAAAGTAAAAGTTGCCGCAGCATGGGTGCCTTGGACTTACAACCGACTTTCTGTTCAGTCAGGTTATGGCGCAGGGATTGTCTCGCCTGCTTGGTATGAAATGTTATATAAAAAACCTCGAAAAGACATTATTACTTATTGGATGACAAGGGCAGCACATTTGCTGAGGATTGAGGATTTAGATGCTTCTTCTGCCCACATTATCGAAGCGGTTCGTCTTGCTACGGCTTTGGCAACGATGAGGGATTTGCATTTGCCAGGTATGGACGAAATGTTAGAATCAGCTACGAGTATTTTTGGGGGAGGTTATGGTGAAGCTGTCAAAATCATTGAAAAAGAGCTGGTTATTGGCAATAAAATGGGCGATGTTCCCAAAGAATTGAAAAATAATCCTTTTCAATTAGATTTGGAGAAAATGCAAAAAAGCCTAAAAATGAAGGCGGTAGAAATTAAAGCAGAACTCTTATTAGATTTACGAAATACCAAAAATAAATTAGACAGAGACAGAAGTTTTCTGTTATACAGGCTTCAAATTTTAGATATACCTTGGGGCAAACTAAAAAGTGGTGGCAGTGGAAAAGACCGCCTTTCTTCCAAAGAAACATGGACTTTGCAATGGAAACCTGAATTTGCGATAAATGTGGTTGAGGCAGGTATGTGGGGAAATACTGTGTTAGATGCGGTTACGCATTTTTCCATCAATAAAGCCAAAGAAAGCAATGACATGTCCGAATTGGTTAAGTTATTGAAACAGTGTTTATTTGCAGCAATTAATCCTGCTATTGCACCGATTATTCAAAAGATACAAGATATTGCCGCTGTTTCCAAAGATGTGTTGGCTTTGATGGATACTTTGCCTGGACTTGTGGAAGTATTGCGGTATTCGGGGGCAGATTTTCGCAAAAGAGATATAAAAACCATTAATGATTTATTAGAAGATATAATTCCTCGTATATGTATTTCATTACCAACAATTTGTAGCTCACTTGATGCCGATGCTGCAAACGATATTTGGGGGCGTATGCAAAAGGCAAATCAAGCGATTGTTGTGTTAAATTGGCAACATCAAACCGATAACTGGTTTAATGCGATTAACGCTATTTTGGGCGTAAATCATATAGATGGGCTTTTGTCGGGCGGTTCGTGTCGTTTACTCTTTGATAATCAAAAACTTAACAAAGAAGATACAGAAATGGAACTTTCTCGTGCTTTGTCTGGCGGAAATGAGGCTATCTTTTCGGTGAGGTGGATGGAAGGTTATTTGTCAGGCAGTGCCATGATTTTAATTACAAATCATACCATTTTAGCCTTGATAGACAACTGGTTGCGCCGCTTATCAGATGAAATATTTATAGAATACGCACCGCTCATGCGCAAAGTATTTAGCAAGTTTTCGCCACCCGAAAGACAAAAAATTTTACAATTAGCGGCAAATGTAGATAATCTTCCCAAAACAAATGCAGCAGGGAAAACCGCTATTTCAAGCTTCAATGAAGCAAGAGCAAAACAAATGCAAGTAGCTGTGAATGAAATATTTAAAACTATTTTTAAATAAGTGTGGTTAGCTATACTTTGTCAAGTTGAGGTTTAGCTTAGGTGTCATAAACATGTCAGGTTTCAAAAACCTGACATGTTTTAGCACAAATATGAAAGATGCCTAATTTTAGCTTATTTTACCACAAACACAAGCGATTTTACCCTTGCATACGCCCTCACATTTCTACGTCCTTTGAAGGAATATAACTTTTTGAAATATACAACAGGGATGTCTTTTTTCATCGTAAGTGGCTGCACGTCCTGTATTTGTATGGTTACTTTGGGCAGGTTGGGCAAAATTATATGCCGCAATACTAATTTTCTCAGCAGCCACTCCTTTTTTCCATAAATATTCATACACTGTCTCCGCCCTTTGTTTAGAAAGCTGCTGATTAAATTCCTGACCACTCACTATATCTGTATGCCCTTCAATTTCAACAAATTGCAAGTCTATATACTGCCAAGCAGCAAGCAAGGAATCACACCTTAACCATTCCGTTTCGGTCATATTGTATTTTCCAAAAGCAAAATACAAACGAGTAGTATCATTTTTTACCTGCGAAAATAAATTTCTGCCCAAAATAACTACTCCCCCATATTGCAAGGGCAAAACCACATTGCCCAAAGAATCTATACAACCTACTTTTTTGCCAATAGATACCACACACAAGCGTTCTGCAAAATTACTTGCCGCATCATATTGAATCGGAATAATGACTTTTCCTGTGGCATCTATAAAGCCTGTTTTTTCGCCTACACACACTTTGATGATAGACAGCCCCTTTTCCTGATTGAAACAATCATAGATAAGCGGAATGATTTCTTTGCCTTCCGCCGAAATTGTGCCTTTTTTGCCCGTCTGTGTAGTTACTTATTTTTCACTTGTTCCTAACGCTATTTTTTCCTATCCAACACAATTCCCCAATGAAAGGCTGCATAGAACTGCGGGGCAAAATAGGCATTAGAATGATATATAGAAGGGCCGATTTGTCCTATATCATCTATTTGTGCCGTAAATCCTGATTCTTGAAAATAGGAAATGACTGCTCCTAAGTGCAAATCTATGAATCCTCGTCTTTTCAAGGCAACATTTTTGCCGATAATATTTCCGATTCCCAAAATTTGACTTTTTCTTTCGCCTATACACCATGCGCCACAATCACCTGTTTTATGCTGATACCTTATTAGCCAGCCTACATAAATGCCTTTTCTGATTTGACTATCTTTGAGGTAAAAATAGTTTCTGTATTTTATATTTGTGCTGACAATATTAAAAGAACCTGCATCATTTGTCAAAAAAGTGCTACCTAAACTGGCACTTGCCCCTAATTCTACCGTAGAACGATAGGAAAATCTATGCTCATAGCCGCAATAAGTATGTAATGTAATGGGCAAATCGCTTGGAAAAGCGGTAATCGGATTGAATTTGAGCAAATATTGTTGGCTAAACAGCCCGTAAAATGGGAAGAATAAGAAAAATAAGGATAGGCTTTTCATAACTTTTTTGCAATATTTGTTGAAATTTTGCGTGTAATTGCGCTAAATTTGTTGGTATAATTTATAGACAAAAGACGCATTTATTGTCAAAGATGCTGCTTTTACTTTCCGCCCTTGTTGGTGTTTTAGTCAAAGACGACACCAACAACGGCAAAATATACCATAAATCACTATTTACACAATTCGCCAAGGAGGATTTTTGCGATTTTTGCCTGCAAAATAAAGAATGAGCAGGTTGCCATCTACATCTTTGAGCCTTGCTTCTCGCCAAAGCCAAGGTTTATCGTTGGGCAACTCTTCAAAAGAGATGCCTTTTTCTTGCAAAAGAGCCACATAATTGTCCAAGTCTTCTGTTTCAAAATAGACAGTTACTCCTTCTCCAATAGGCAAATGTTCAGTTTTATGGATAGAAAAAGTGCTATCACCTTCAGGGCATATAAATCTTGCATAATGAGGCGATTTCACAATCAGTTGTAAGCCAAGTGTTTCATAAAAAAATATCGCCTTTTCTATATCAAGTACAAGAACAGTTATTTGATTAAGGTTCATGTTTATAATATTTAGGATAAAAATGCTTTTAATTTTCTTTTGCCCCACCACGCCAAAGGCGTATAATACAGCAACGCCGCTACAATAGAACGCACATTTCCAAGTCGCATATTATATAAATGGTCTAAGCCCTGCGCTTTTCGATATACTTTATGGATATAACGATGCAATTGTTTGTAAAAATCACTAGGATAAGTATTTTTAAACATCATAGATAGGTCATCAGAGTCTGTCCAATTTGCTTTTTGTTGCAGGTCAGCCTTTACTTTTTCATAAAAAAGCGTGCCTGGCAAGGGATAAGAAACCGAAACGCCAATATCATCGGGCAAAAGCGTCTTTACCATATCTATGGTCTGTTCAATATCCTCAAAAGTCTCATTAAGATAGCCAAATTGCAAGAAAAAAGCTACTTTGATGCCTTCTTCCTTCAATTTTTTGCGAGCTTCGTATATTTCTTCCACTTTTGTACCTTTGTCCATGGCATCAAGAATCTTTTGCGAACCCGATTCCGCTCCTACCCATACCGTTTCCAAACCCGAATCCGCAAGGGCTTTAATACTGTCTTTTTCCAACAACAAATCTACCCTTGATTGTATTTTATATTGAAAATTCAAGCCTTTTGCTTTGACCAAATCCCGAAATTCTTGCACCCAACCCGGTTTTAAGCCAAAAATATCATCACACATCCAAAATTTTTCGGGCGCAAAATGTTGCAAAAGATATTCAATTTCTGCCACTACTTTTTTGGGGGAACGAGAATTGTAGCGATTGCCATAAATAGGCTTCGCACACCAATTACACTTGTAAGGGCAACCCCTTGTTGTGGCAATATTGAGGGTAAAATAGCCCTGATGTTTGAGCCAAATTTCCTTGTAAGGCTGTATGTCCACCAAATCCCATGCAGCTTGTGGCAAAATATCTAAGTCTTTGATTACAGGACGTTTAGGATTAACCACCGTTTTATTTTCTTGCCGAAAAGCAATGCCTTGAATCTTGGCTAATTCCTTATTTTCTGTCAATTCTTTTAAGGTCATTTCTGCCTCCCCCAACATCACAACTTCTACCGCATGGTCAAGGTATTTTTCATAATGGTCGGTCGAATCGGAACTACTTACCCATACTTTTATGCCTTGTGCAGCCGCATATTGCGCCATACGAAACGCCTCCTCACGCATGGTTGTGAGGCACATTTTGGTTAAATAGTTGAAACCATCATCATAAATCACCAATACATCAGGCTTTTCTTTCTCCAAAATAGGAATAATTTCGCTACCATTTTCTCGCAAACCCACATCAAAAAGGGCAACTTCATGCCCTGTTTCTCGCATCAAAGCTGCCGCATACAAAGTTCCCAAAGGCGGATAGGGCTGATGTGTATGCCATTGTTTTGCGTCAAGACGATAGAAATATGCGTGTGTAAAAAGTATTTTCATATAAATGTTAAACCAATCGTTCTAAGCCATTATTTTTGACAAAAGTAGCTGTTTTTATAGCGAAATCAAAACAAGTATATGAAATTATATGCTTAAATGAACGATTTTCACAAGACAAAACAAAAAATTTGCTTTTTTTTTACTACCTTTGCCTCGCAAATATCCTCCACAATTTATACATAACGTATCACAATATAATGGACACACAAGACAAATTAATTTCATTTCAAAATTTCTTAATCGTAGCGACTTCTGATGGCGCACTCGCCGAAGACGAAAAAGGAATCCTTATCAACATTGGTATAGATATGGGGCTTACCCCCGAAGATTTAAAGCCGATTATTTCTGCGGAAACATTGCCTTTTAGATTACACAAAAACGCAGAAGATAATATTGCCGACTTGGGCGATATGCTTACAATCGCTGCTTCTGATGGCACAATTTATCAAACTGAGCAATTAGCTTGCAAGGAATTTGCAAAAATGGCAAACATTTCTGATGAAATGTATGAAGAAATGCTTCAAGTAGCCTTGAATGATGCAGGAGAAGAAGTAATTGTAGAGGAGATGGATTAAAAATCGCTTTTTATGGAATTAAGCATTTTATTGGCAGAAGCAACATCTTTACGGGCGGAATTAGATAAATTCCGCCCGTTAGATGCTGTAATAGAAGCAAGGATTTTGCAGAAATTTCGCTTAGATTGGAATTATCATTCTAATCGTATTGAAGGCAATAAATTGACGTATGGCGAAACGAAAGCCTTGATTCTGTTTAATTTAACAGCAAAAGGAAAGCCCTTACAAGACCATTTAGAAACTTTTGGGCATGACGAGGCGATAAAATGGCTGATAGACATTGTAAAAAGTGAAACGGAAATTACCGAAACTTTTATCCGTCAATTACATGAACTTATTTTAAAAGAACCTTATCAAAAATCGGCAATTACGCCTAATGGACAAAAGGGTTTTCGCAGGATAAAAATAGGGGCATACAAAACAGAACCTAATCATGTCATTACCAAAACAGGGGAAACTTTTTATTTTGCTACGCCAGAAGAAACGCCTGCCAAAATGCACGATTTGATGCTTTGGTATAGAGAAAAAAGGGCAGAAAATAGCATTTCTCCTATTTTATTGGCAGCAGAATTTCACTACAAATTCATTCGTATTCACCCTTTTGATGACGGAAATGGGCGCATGGCTCGTTTGCTCATGAATTTTATTTTGATGCAATCGGGTTTTCCCCCTGCCATTATCAAAACAGAGGATAAAGAAAACTATTATGCCGCCTTGCAACAAGCAGATGCTGGCATACTTGAGCCTTTTGTTGAGTATATTGCGGAAAATGTGATTCGTTCTTTGGAACTCATGCTCAAAGGTGCAAAAGGCGAAAGCATAGAAGACCCTGACGATTTAGACAAAGAAATTGCTTTGTTAGAAAATCAATTAAAAGCAAAAGGCGAACAGATTGAAAAGGTAAAAAGTGAAGAAACCTTGAAAGAATGGTGCGAAAATGTGTTGCCTTATTTGGCAGAGAAGTTTATTGAGGTAAATGAGAAGTTTAAGGGGTTTTATGTAGAAAGGGAGTATCAACTTATTCACCCTAATTTTGATAAATATGAGACACTTGCTGGTGTTATTTTTAATAAAGGTAAAAATAATAACAACCTAAAAACTACGCATTTTACAAAAGCTAATTTTGTGGATAAATTAAATATAATGAAAGATGTTGAAAAACATAAAATTACTTTATATTTTAAACAAAAAAATTTAAGAGAGTCCTTTGAAATGATATGTAATCATAAAACGTTTAATAGAACAGATGTTAACATTACTGACTATAATTATAGGCTATTAATACTGTTTGATGATAATTATTATCATGTTAAGGGGCGTAGTAGCGAGAAATCTATCTCCAAACTATATCATCAAAAACCTACAGACGAAGAGATAAACTACATTTTACAAGCAGAAGCAAAAGCACATTTACAATTTATCCAAGAACAAACCAAAGACTTACCATTTTAGTTATAAATCTGCGTTCATCTGCGAAAAATCTCCGAGAATCTGCGAGAAACACAAAATATCATGTCCATACAAATAGAACAAAGCTGGAAAACAGCCCTTGCCGCAGAATGGGAAAAGCCCTATTTTGCCAAGTTAAAAGACTTCTTACAAGCTGAAAAAGCAGCAGGACACACGATTTATCCTGCGGGAAAGCACATTTTCAGGGCTTTTGATACTACGCCTTTCGATAAAGTAAAAGTGGTTTTGATTGGACAAGACCCCTATCATGGCGAAGGACAGGCAGAAGGTTTGTCTTTTTCTGTGCCACAAGGCA
>JAAFHL010000177.1 GCA_013298365.1 Bacteroidota bacterium
CCACTACTGAATGTAGCTAATGATAAGTTTACTTTGTGGCTATCTGTGTCTATTTGTTTTCTAAGGATTTGTTTTCCTTGCAAATCATAGATATAGATAGTAGCATTTTCTGTACCAATATCTGTAAAATCAAAGGTAATATCTCCAGTTGTTGGATTTGGATAAACTTGTACATTTTCTATTGTTGGTGTATTTTGCTGTGCATGTCGCCATTGCATATTTACAAGGTTACATAACGAATCATCATTATACCAGACTTGCATAGTATGCAAGGTATATAAACTGCGTGCTTTGAATACTGCCGAACCACCCGCAAGTGGACACTGATAGATGATGTTTTCTAAGCTGGTAACTTGTACAGCGTTCAATGAATAAATTCCCCTTGAAACAGTCGCTAAGTAAATATCATTTACTACTTTTTCATTAGCTTCCATTTGCCGAGTGATAGAAATGAGGTTATTAGTAAGGCTTAAATTATCAGCCTCATTATTCTTTGCTATTTGAATCGCTTGTGAAATACTTTGTATTTGGCTTTGTATATCTGCAATATGAGTATGAAGCGTTTGATTCGCTGCGATAATAGCAGCACTATCTACATTCATTGTGTCATTAGCTAACAAGCTATCATTTACATATATTTCTGATAACAGCAGTTTTACACTATCTTGTAATAGGTTTAACAAACTATCTTGGGAAGATGTATATAAGTTTTCTACTCCACCTTTTACTTCAGAAAACGCACCAATATTCGTTTCAGATTTATCTTCATAAAATTCCTCTACATCTATATTTTGTTCTTGTAAAATGGGATTATTTTTTACTTTTTCATACAAATAAACCTCTGCTTCTCTTTGTATTTCGTCTTCATATTGAGGAGGATTAATACTACCCCCCAAAATATTCTCATCCATATTGGTAAATTCCATTCCACCGATATCTATCCCATTGCAGTAACTGTTAGAATTTGCACATGAGTATAATTGGGTACTTGTACTATCAACTTTAAACCAATCAGTCCCCCCAGGAAATCTATTATTCGGCAGCAAAGCTCCACTATATGGCGATAAAAAAATAGAGAAGAGGCTGGGACAGACGTACTTGAAGGCAAATCAAACCTTGCATATTGAGAACTACCCAACCAAATATTCCCAGTATTATGTTGCTGCCCAATCAAAGCTGAAGGGCTAAGATACAAACCATACTGCGGATTGTTCTGCATATAATTCCCTTTAAACTCAGTATTTATGCAGCTCCCCCAAAAAGAAAAGCCCGTAGGCGTTTCGTTTGCGATATTGCAAGCCACCTCTAAATCATTGCTCATGGCAAAACCATATCCTACCCCATAGTCTCCTACTACCTCATTACAGCTCACATTGGCATCATGTGTAGCATTTAAGCAGATTCCTCCCAGATTTGTTGGGTTTTGTAGGTTTACCAAATTGTTATGAATCTGAAAACCCTTACCCGCAGACACCAAATACATACCTACTTGCCCTTGTACCATATTGATAGTATCATGCTCAATCGTAATTTGTGTAGGCAAATCAAAATCAAAAGAGGCTATCCCTATTTTTGTTGTACCAAACTGTGCAGGCGAGTGCGGCGAACCTATCATGCTTATTTTGTTTCGGGAAATATCCGTCTGTGTATTAGTATTCCAATTCAAATATGCCCCAAAGTTGCTACAAGTAAGGTGCGAATCATAGAACTTAACCAATTTGTTTGCAATCAAATAAGTTCCTACATCTACAGACAACATACGAGAATCATGCCAATATACCGATTGCATAGCTTCGGCATAAAGTCCATAATGGCAAGACATAATCGTAGCCAGATTTGTAGCTCCATTGCCTTGATAAATAAGGTAGCCCCAGCCCCCAGTCCTTCTTTTGCCATGCACATAAACCGCCGCCCCATCATGATGATTAAAAGCAGGGTCATACTGGCGAATAGCAGCAAACTTGAGTTGCCCATTCATGCGAATATTTGAAGCATAAGCGATAAAGCCGTTATTAAGGGACTGGAAATCAAGTTGTGCAGAAGGCGGCAAAAGATTGAAGTCATAATGCGCATTATGAAACACTATCCCACTATAAGCATATTGACGGGGAACAGCCCCAGCCATATCACTAATAGAATTCGCTTGCCCTAGATAATAGGGAAGTAATGGACTACTACAAGTAAAATTAATCTCTTCTGAAAATGCCAAATCGCTATCAACATTATGCACTAATCCATTTGCTGTTGGAGGTAAATAGACACCCACATAATTTTGCATAAAATCGGTATTCTCAATTCGTACGCTGGCACCCGCTTCTAATAAAGTAATAGCATAAGCTGCATCTTTTATTGCTGAAGTGGATATATCTAATTTCCCCCCATTATCCACTTCTATTCCTGCCCACATTTCAGTACAGCCATGTAAACTACAGCCTACCAGGTTCAAAATACTTCCATTAGGTATATGTATTTTTGAGCCAGGCATCATGACCACTTCACAATCAGTCATATTAACTGTTCCGTCAATCTCAACTGTAGTATATTCGGGTACGACTACCGTAAAATGTTGTGTAGAACTACCTGTAAAGGAAGCCATGGTGGCATCTATGGTTTGGCTACCTCCACTTTGCACATAATAAGAATTGGGACCTGTATCTAACTGATTAGGAATAGTAACACAAGACTCATTATTGTCAGGATTGATTTCTGTGCCATCAAAAGACTCAAAAGATACACAATTATCACAATCTTGACAACGATAATTGAACGAATAGTTAAGGTATATTTTTACCTCATCATCTGCAGCCACACTTGCAACAATGATATCCATAGAAGAATTTGGATTGTTGGGGGCATATTGATAATAGACTGAAACACCAGCTTGCTCTTGATAACCTGTATAAGTAAAGCAACCTGTTGCCCATGTATCCTTCAGCAAAATATATTCGGCTGCTTTACAACCATGATTCTTCACCACTATTTCAAAGGTAACCGTATTTGAACCTATTGGTGAAACTATATTTTTTTGTATTTCAATATCTGATATGGCAGGACAAGAAGCACAAGCAAGATTATATACCAGCACACTAATTGTATGGCTGTATATAATAAGCCCATTTCCATCTCTAATGGTAAGTGTATAAAGTCCTGAGTTAGTCGTGCTTGCACTCAGAATGGTATGAGTTGGTGCAGTAGCAATAGGTACTGGATTGTTATTATAAGTCCAAGAATAGGTATGATTACCTCCAATGGGTAACATAGGTGCATTTATATCCTCCAATACAATGTACTGATTTTTACATACTGCTATATCTTGACCGAGTTTTAAGGAGTCAATTTCGATATCTGCGGTAGAAAATCCTAATGTTAGGGTATGATTGGTGTTGGCAACTACTGAAAATACTTTAAGCGATATAAGAGTACTCCAATTAGTATTAGTAACGTCTAGACTACAAACAGGGGTGGGATTATTATCTAAATAGGCATATATGATTCCCCCACTTGTTCCACTTTTTTTTTTGGCAGAAACATTTAGAGCATATGTAAATATTTCATTATTATCGGTACTTCTTGGCTCGAAATAGTAGGTTAATTTTGAAGCATTTGGCTCAAAACCAGCCCCAAAAGCAAGATAGGTTTTGAATTTTGTGAAATCCTCAGTTAAATTAGTTGCAGGGCTATTTAATGAGTTACCCGTTAATGTTCTTATGCCACAACCATTAGGAATAGTTACATTATCAAACAGCTCCGCTTGAAAGACAAAATCTTTTGACCAATAATGCGGGTGAGAATACTCATGCCAACCATCTAATTGATAGAAAATAGCTTGTGTATTTAAGGTATTTGTAGCCGCTGCATTTTTTTCATAATAATACACACTCCCTTGGCGACGAACCTTAAATTGAAAATCAGCGTTAGGTCCTGTAAGTTTAATCTTAGCATCCGCACTTAAAGGCGAAAACCTATCTAAATAACCATCACCATCCAAATCGGCTGTGTGATTGGTGATAGAACCGATACTCCCCGAGATAATATATTTTACACGTCCCTGTCCCTCAGACAATGCTCTTGCAGCAACTAATATACTGGGATTGTTCGCATTAAAGGTATATGCTTTATCATCTCCAATAGGATAATCTCCTATCATCAAGTCTCCATTTCTAAATACATCTATATAAATAAAAAGGGTAAAAAAACTCAGCCCCTGTAACAGCCGTATATTTCAACATGCCCAACCATTGTCCAGGTCGAATGTCTTTTCTAAAATTGGTTTGCCAATTACTTGCGTAATAACTCGTAGGCGTAACATAAGGAGAAGAAAACTTATCCACTACCGCTATGGCATCTTGTAGTTCCTCTCGTATATTGTTTAGCCCTTGATTGCTAGCTCCATTTTCTGAGTTCCAATACTGTGTATTTGCAACATATAGATTATTTGTATTGTAATAATTATTTGTAGTCGGGGAAGTAAAAGGTACCTTAATTTTAGGACTAACCTCTCTTCCTGTAGTATAGTTCCAATTATGCAAATCATATATAGAAAAATCTGTAAAAGTCGAATGTATTACGTCAGCATAATTTATTGTAATGGAATTACCTGCACAATCCTGAGCAGAAATGAGGTTGGGAGTGGGCGACTCGAATATACCCTCTCGATAACCGTTTACATATGGTTTATATATAAACTGAGTAGTATATTTTTCCCATGCTTCGCGCTGAGGTCCATTATTCATAAAAGCTGAATAACTAAAGGAGCCCAAGGAACCTACACCTGGTAAAGGAGTAACAGGAACAGGCAAGTTTGCAAAATACGTTGAACAATGAGAAACTACAGCTTGATCTCGTAAATAGAGTTCAATATCTAAACCAGTATGTAAAATAGTTTTCGTGTAATTTTCCCATGCTGCCAATTCTCCATTACTAAGTGTCATATTAGGGGTATAGGTAAAGCCACAGTTACAATGACTTGTAAAATCTTTTAATACCCCAGGACTACGCATCCAAAAATCAATATCTGTATTTCTGGTAGAGAATAGCACTTCTCCATTTTCCGCTATCATATTGATACGTCTATTAAAACCCGTTTTCTCAATGAAAGGAACAATCCATGCATCTCTGTAGGCGAATCCCCACTGTTTAAAGAAATCATTAGGAAGATTAGCACTAGTAGCATATTGTGGGTCTGTAGCAAATGGGCTTAAAAAGGCTTTTGTTATGGTTGCATCCCATGTATCATTATAATATATAGGCTTGATTCTTGTTATTAGTTGATTACCACTTCTATTATAAAGATAAATTATCTTATTAGGGTCGGAAACCATATCTCCCCCCCAGTATATCTTGCATTTTTCACGGGTATTCAAACATAAAAATCTGCTTTTTGTGAGGTTAAAAGTAATTGTATAGGAAGGTCCTGTTCCTGTTAAAGGAGTTAAAACAATTCTATAAGACCTATCCTTATCAAATCCTGTAGTGTATGTACTTCCAGCAGAAACCGTTGTTAATAAACTAGTGATTTTATAATAATCAGAAGCAACAGTATTATTATTAGTGAAAATTGTAGCATTATAATTAGTAGGACAGGTAAATGTAAATTCATGGTTAGAACGAGTAGCATTTGTTAAATTTGGACCCCATAATGTTATAATATCAACAAACTCTAAATCTGTACTACTCTGATAATTAAAAGTTACCTTTAAAGGATAGCTTGTAAATTCTTTAATAGGAAAAGCTGCGGTATTTGTATTTGACCCAAGGCGGGTAAAAAAGCAAGGCGTAGTAGCACTATTCAAGGTGAATTCTGTTATACCTTCTAAATTAAAGTCTGCTAATGTAGTTATTACTGTGCTCGCTGTTTTTGTAATTTGGATATTAACAAACGTAGGAATAGGTCCAGCAAACATAAAAGGTGTAGTAGAATTAATCGTAAAGGGATAGGCTTGACCACCTGTAACTATCGCATAAACTGAAGTAGCATCATATGCCCAAGCTCGTATATAATAACCATTTGCATTGCTAAATATATGGCAGTTAATATTACCATTATCAAATGAAAGGAGATAAGGATCTGGTGCTTGATTCGTTACAGTTTGTAACGCTACTACTTTTATAGGGGTATATATAAAGTCAGTTGCTTCGCTTATACCTAAATTCCCATCAGCCTTACCCATAAATGTGGTTACTGTTAGGGGTTTTGAAGGATTCTGCATGGCTGTTTGTATCAAAAGTCCATTGGTAGTTTGTGGGTCGCAGATGTCTGCTAACCCGAAACCATTTATCATCAAATTGTAGTTCCATTTATCATACAATTCTGTATGTAAGTAATTCATGTTATCTCTATATATTTTGCTTGGAATTCGCCCCCCATATATTCCAAGAGGATTGACACCTCCTGTCTCTCCCCATACGATTGGGGAAGGTTTACTATAGTCCACTGTATAAAATTTGCTAACATCAGGAGATATATAATTAGGGTGACTTCTAAGTAGCGGAATATCGCCATTCCCATTTTTTTTAAATCGGGGCATGGGATAACGCTTAAATTCCTCTATCGCATCATCATACGGGTCGCCATTGCTATCCACAGAACTGATGCTGCCTGTGGCTGTGCCATGCGTAGGGGTAAATTCTTTAGGGTCGATGTCTATTGAAGTTGGGGCTGTATAGGCAGGGGGTAGAGGTCCTGTGGCGGTAATGGGAGCTATATTATAATGCTGATGGTCTTCTACGGAGGTTGTATAATGTTCTAGTATAGATTGTGGCGTTAGGTTGCTATTATAGAGAGCTATCTCATCTAAAAAACCATCATATATTGCGGTACTTACAAAATTAATGGCTAAATCTTTAGCGGCATAAGTGGAAGCATTAATCGCTGTAATATATGAATCGAATGGAAGTATTCCAGTCCCTGTCCTTGTCTTTTCTATCATCTTTTGACCATCTACCCAAAGTGCTAAGGTAGGTTGAAAATTTGTAATCGTTACATTTACTACAATATGATGCCACTCGCCATCTGTATAATAATCAGGGGAGGCTTTGCCGAGTCCCTGAAAAGGAAAGCTTATTGTAAACAATTTGTCATCCTGATTATTATCTTTGAACTCAGTTGTTACCTCAAAGCCCGCTGTCGTCCATTTAAGCCTCGCAAATTGCGTCCCAAACAAAAGGGTAGATGACCCATCAGTAGGATTGGGTTTCATTAGAAATTCAAAAGCCTTGTTGCCAGTGATGGGTGCCAAGCTATTATCCAAAGAGTATATTTGTGCCGCTCCTGAAATCTTTATCGCACCACCTACACAGCCATTAGGAGAACTAACTTGATAAGCCGCAGAACTACTCGCCTGAAGAGAATATAACACATTCTGGGGAATTGCAGGTTCCCAGAGATTATTCTGATAACTATCAAGGTACCAATAAAGATATTGGCTTTGTGCTTGATAAGTAAGCATACAGCCCAAAATCAAAAAATAAAGGTATTTGCTTTTGAGTAGAGCAAAGAACCTTAGATAAAAATTGTAATTTGTCATAATTTGAAAAAAAATTAAAATATAAAAATAAATATATGATATTGCTAAATAGATAAAATATTGATAATAAAGCACTTAGTGTAAATTCCGTTCTCAACTTCTCCCTATGCCTTTACCCACCGCACAATCTCCGTCCCCTGCTTTGTCCTTATCTCCAAAAAATACAATCCACTTGCCAAGCCCGCCACATCCAGCTCACGATTATACACCCCTACTGTTTCAGGCTCTGCACCCGCACACCATACACACCGCCCCAATACATCTATGATACGTATATCCACCTCAGTAGCTGCTGAAAGATAATATTCCACATGCATAGTATTCCCTACAACAGGATTAGGAAAGACAATCAAGCCACTTATTCCACTTGTCCCAACCGCATAATCTTTTAGCTTCACTATCCAAACATCGCCACTTCCATAATTTTCCGTTACATCTCCATCAATAGAATTACTCCAACCTGCTACAATATAGCTTCCATCTTTGCATGGTTGTATAGCATTAGCCCAATCTATCATACTTCCCCCCAAGCTTTTCTGCCAAACGAATATACCATTTGCAGCTAATTTTACTATCCAATAATCATATAAGCCCTGATTTCCTGTTACCTCTCCATCAATAGACCAACTCCGACCCGCCACAATATAGCCTCCATCTGTGGTTTGTTGTATAGCAGTAGCCTTTTCTTCTTCACTTCCCCCCAAAGATTTCTGCCAAACGAGTGTACCGTCTGAAGCTAATTTTATTATCCAATAATCAAAGATTCCATAATTTTCTGTAACTTCCCCATCAGTAGAACTACTATAACCCGCCACTATATAGCCCCCATCTGTAGTTTGCTGTATAGCTGTAGCCCCGTCTTCCTCACTTCCCCCAAAGTTTTTCTGCCAAACAAGTGTACCCTCTGAATCTAATTTGACTATCCAATAATCTGCCCATCCGTTGTTTCCCGTTCCATAAGAATAACTAGCACCTGCCACAATATAGCCGCCATCTGTGCATTGTTTTATAGACGTAGCAAAATCATCATCACTTCCGCCCAAACTTTTCTGCCAATCAATATCCCCATCAGCATCTAATTTGACTATCCAATAATCAAATCCTCCATGATTGCCAGTTACATCTCCATCAAGAGACTTGCTATATCCTGCTACAATATATCCTCCATCTGTGCATTGTTGTATAGCTGTAGCGCCGTCTTGCTCACTTCCTCCCAAACTTTTCTGCCAAACGAGCTTACCATCAGCATCTAATTTTACTATCCAATAATCAGAATCTCCATGATTTCCTGTAATATTTCCATCAATAGACCTACTATAACCCGCTACAATATAGCCTCCATCTGTACATCGTTGTATAGCGGTAGCCAAATCATCCTCACTTCCCCCCAAAGATTTCTGCCAAGATAGACTCCCATTTGCATCTAATTTTACTATCCAATAATCATAATATCCATGGTTTCCT
>JAAFHL010000178.1 GCA_013298365.1 Bacteroidota bacterium
TTATTCCATGTCTTTCGTTGTATCATTACGTCATAGTTATCCATTCACCAATAACAACTCAAACGATTGTGGAGAAAATTAGATTAGATATTGTAGCCTTGTCTTCGAGTGAATCTCATGTAGGACATTTTGTATTGATTCTTGAAGAAGCTGCGGGAAGTCGTAGGTTGCCCATTGTTATCGGCGGACCCGAAGCACAAGCGATTGCCTTAGAAATAGAACGTATAAAACCCAATCGCCCTATGACACACGACTTATTTTTTAATACATGTCATCATTTTGATATAGATTTGCATGAAGTATTGATTACCGACTTGCAAGAAGGCATCTTTCATGCGTCTTTGGTATTTGAACATCATGGCGAAACGCATGAGCTTGACGCACGCCCAAGTGATAGCATCGCCTTAGCTGTTCGTTTTAGAGTGCCTATTTATACCACAGAAAAAATATTGAGAGAAGCGGGCATCGAAAAAAGTCCAGAAGATATTTTTGCTTCTACCCATGAAGAAAGCGAAACAAACGACACACAAAATCCTTCCAAAAACGAAAATCAAAAATCGGAGAAAACGCCAAGTCCCAAAAGTGCCGATGAGACCATTATTGAGCTAAATCAGAAGTTAGCAGCCGCATTGCAAAATGAAGATTATGAATTAGCTGCCAAAATACGGGATTCTATCAAACAAATTAGTAGGTAAATGCACATAGCCATACTTTCCAGCCCTGCCAATTTTCATACACAAAAATGGGCAGAATCTTTGCAAGCGGCGGGCAATAAGGTAAGTGTTTTTAGCTTTGATGACCATGATTTTGCGCCGAAAAACATTCAAAATATCTGTGTTCCCGCTACTTTTACCCATAAAGGAAAGGCTAGCTATATAAGTTATCTTGATGGGAGAAATCTCAAAAAGGCATTGTCTATTCATAAAATAGACCTTGTGTTAGCCATCAATGCAACGCCTTTTGGGGTATGGGCAGCAAAAGCAAATTTTCATCCTTGTGTCATTTTTGCCGTAGGTGCAGATATTTTGGAGTATGCAAAAGACAAAAAAGAACAGCCTGTTTATAATTGGAATAGCAAAGAGTTTACAAAGGATTCACTTTTTTTCAAATTAAAACAGACTTTTACCAAGCCTATTTTTCAGCATGAAGTTGCCCAAGCACTACATTTTGCAGATGGCATCATGGCAGATAATGAGGTACTTACGAAGGCTATCCATGCTTTTTTCAAAGTTCCTCTTCACAAAATCCATTTGAATCGAGGTGGCATCGAGCCTGAATTATTTCTACCCAATGCGGAAATGTTAGCCGCATTAAAGACACATTTTAAGATTCCTGAAAATGCAACGGTTATTTTGAGTCCAAGAGGCATGAAACCCGCCTATCAACCCGATGTTGTGATAGATGCGTTTGAGGCTTTGTTGGCAGAAAATGCACTTCCTAACGCCTATTTTATTATGCTCTCTGCGGGCTATGACATTCCGAAAAGCCTCGAAATCAAGGGCGAAATGATGATGAAAAAATATTCCCACTTTTTTTTTGAAAAAAATGTGTTATCACGTCAAAAAATTTCTCAACTTTGGCATCTCGTTGAGGTTTTTATTTCTGCACCCGTTTATGACGGTTACTCGGCATCTTTGGCAGAGGGGAGATATATGGGGCTTATCCCAGTAGTAAACAAAATTGCTGCACATACAGAAATATTGACGCATCAAGAAAATGCTTGGTTTGTTGAGCCATATAATGCTGAAAATTTAGCTTCTGCCTTAAAAGAGATTATGTTAACAAAAGAATTATGGAAAAAGAAATTTGCCCAAAATAATGAAAAATGGATAGCAGAAAATTCTATCATGCAAAATAGTATAAAGGCTTTTTTCGCTTTTGTTGCCAAAATAAAATAGTAAAAAAGAAATGACTTTCTCACAAAAAATAAAACCTCAAAGTACACAAAGAAACGCCCACACAAAACACACTAAGATTTATCGAAAATTAGTTACTTTTTGTTCTTTGTGAATTCTTTGAGAACTTTGTGGTAAAACGCAATCTTTTATTCACGTATTTTTTTACAAAAAACCCTAAAAAGAAGTATTTTAATGCTAAACAACTGAAAATGTGTTTCTTATCTATTTACATATAAATTATTTAAAACGTATGAACAATCGTTTCCTTTTGAGCCTCGTTGTGGGGCTTACCTCATTGCTACTACATGTTTCTGCTTTTTCGCAAAACTATGTTGTAATGGTAGCAGCATACAATCAACGTATGCCACTTAGTCACTTCAAAGGGCTAAAAGTAGCAGAAGATTTTGCGTATGGGCAAATCTACAAATATTATCTCACAGGTTATGCAGACAAGGCTTCTGCTGACAAAGCAGCGCAAGAAGCTATCGCTTTGGGTTTCAAAGATTCAAGGGTAGAAAATATTGCAGAAAAAAATGCACAATGTTGCCATGGTTATACACCGCCTGCACCAATGGTAGATGAGTTGCGCAAAATTCGCCATATCTTTTTTGACTTCGATAAGTCTAACTTGACGAGTGCAAGCGTTGCACAATTAAATCTTTTGGCAAAAATCTTGCGCCAAAACCCTACCTACAACGTAGATTTGCGTGCTTACACAGATGCAAAAGGTGATGAAAATTATAACATTGCGCTTGCAAAAAGAAGACGTGATGCGGCTATCAACTACCTTGTAAAGAAAGGCATTTCTAAATCTCGTGTAGATGGCGAGTTTTATGGTGAGTCTCAACCGATTGCAAAAAATGAAGTGAATGGGAAAGATTCTCCAGAAGGTCGCAAGTTTAATCGCCGTGTAGAAATCTTTGTAAAAGATGGTAGCAATATTTTAAATTTGGTAGAGGACATTAATGTACCTACAACTTTGAAAGAATAATTTTTGAAACTTAATTAAGTTGGGAACGCAAACAATACAGTATATATGCTGAATTGTTTGCGTTTTTCTTATATATGAAATGATGAAACAAGCAATATCTTGTCCTAACACAGCGTTTCAGCTACTTATTTTGGGGTAGTTTTTGGCATATTCCTCACAATTTTAATACCCAAATAGTAATCCTTTAGCTGAAAATTGTAAGTAGTTATCCGCAAAAGGGAAACAATTTGTAATAACAGACCTGCAAGGAAAACTTTACAGTTTTCAATTTCAAAGAAAATACCCCCACAAACAAAGCAAACAAGATGAAGTATAAATGTCCCAAAAGAGGTGCAGGAGGGGTTGGGGACAAAGAAATCGTGTTTTATGGGCTTTAATCAAGTCTGTACCTGGGTCAAAATCCAGCCCCCCCTTGTATTAGTATTTGATTTACTCACTCAAAATTTTGGGCATGAGATAGACTTACTATAAAAGTAAAAATAAGTGTTAAAATTGTGTTGTGTAATTTCATGCTAAAATTTGTTAAAATGTAAACTGATACTGCAAAGATAAGGTGCTTGTTAGGTTAAAAGCCATTACATTTTTGAGGCACTATGTCAAAAAATAGCCCCTAAAGATGATTCAATAAGCCGTATTTTTCTACAATAAAGACATCAGTAGTTTTTCTACTTCGTAATCTTGATAATCATCTGTCCTTTTTCGCCAGTAATGAGAAGCACATATTGGGTTAAATAGTTGAATGTACGCCCTCCTATAAAATTGCAGAAAAACTACTACAAAGTAATATTTACCCCTAATAATACAATTATATTTCGTTGATTTATAGCACTATATGGTCTCAAACGACTGTCTATATTATTAGAAACAATGCTACTTAGGCGGCGGGTATCATTTCGCATAATGCTATTTGTATAAACCCCAATCCTATTTTCGGGTACTTTTAGATTTTTTATTGTCATTTTGAAGAAAGAAGGATTATCTATTTCGCTGATATTTTCGCTTGAAGTAAAGGGCAGAAAAGGTAATTTAGCAGGAATTTCTGCTAAAAAGGCTTTGCCTGAAAAGGATAACGCCTTATTAAGCCTTTGTCCGCTACGGATAAAAATGCGTATTTTTTTATTTTTATAGACAGGAAATAAGGGCTTATTTTTATTTTGCATAACAATAAAAGCTATTTTAGGTGCTTTATTGTTCAAAAGATTAGGTTTTGGAATAAAGACAAAAGATTTTTTATTTGCCCATTTTGCCTCATATCTCGTATATTTGTCGCTTAAATCTTTATCAAAAAGACAATTTACATTGATTTGTTGTGTAAAACACAAAGAAATAGTAAGTAAAAAATAAATAAATAATGTAAAAAACTGTTTCATTTCTTGAATCCATAAAGTATAAACACATATAAACGCAAAGTTAGCTTTTTATAAACAATTTACCTAAAAAACAATCACTAAAAAAAAGCATTTTTTCGCTAAAAAAAGAAACAAAATAGCTCTTTTTTTCGTATAAAATACTCATAACAACCAAATATATCATCATGAATACACTTCGTCCACAAGCTGAGCAGCAATATGCAGAGGAGTTGGCAGAACTCAAAAAAATGGATACAAAACAGCGTCCCGAAAATTGGGAGTTGTCTCCTTGGGCAGTTATTACCTATCTTTTGGGCGGGAAATTGCCTAATGGCTTTGAAATTGAACCCAAATATATTGGCAGTCGCCGTTTGATGGAAGTTGCTGTTTCTACTTTGGCAACAGATAGAGCTTTGCTACTAATGGGTGTACCAGGAACAGCAAAAAGCTGGGTATCAGAGCATTTAGCTGCCGCTATTAGCAACAATTCTGCTTTGCTGATTCAAGGAACAGCAGGTACAAGTGAAGACCAAATTCGTTATTCATGGAACTATGCAAGACTTTTGGCAGAAGGACCTTCGGAAAAAGCCTTAGTAGCAAGCCCAATGATGCGTGGCATGGTAGATGGCAAAATGGTGCGCATGGAGGAATTAACCCGTATTCCTTCCGATGTGCAAGATACGCTGATTACGATTTTATCGGAAAAAGTGTTGCCAATTCCCGAAATTAATCAACAAATTCAAGCAAATAGAGGCTTTAATGTAATTGCAACCGCAAATGACAGAGACAAAGGGGTAAATGACCTTTCAAGTGCGTTGAAACGCCGTTTTAATACAGTTGTTTTGCCTTTGCCAAGCTCTTTGGAAGAAGAAGTGAACATTGTGCAAACAAGGGTAGATAAATTAGGTCTTTCGTTAAAATTACCTGCTGAAAAGCCTGCTATTGAGGAGATTAGACGTTTAGTAATAATTTTTAGGGAATTACGTTCTGGGCAAACTGCTGATGGCAAAACAAAGCTAAAAGTACCTTCAAGCACCCTTTCTACTGCGGAAGCGATTTCAGTCATCAATCAAGGGCAATCACTTGCTGCATATTTCAGCGATGGCAGACTCAAAGCAGCCGATTTAGCGGCAGGAATTGTGGGCGCAATTGTGAAAGACCCTGTACAAGATACGATTGTTTGGAAAGAATATATGGAAACAGTCATAAAAGACCGTGCAGATTGGAAAGATTTGTATCGGGCTTGTAAGGAGTTTTCTAAATAGACTTGCTTGAACCTCAAAGTATGTAAAATTGCTTATTGATTTTGCAGCGAATATTCCTATCTTTGCGCAAACAAAAGGCAAAAGATGAATCATATTCGTACATTCAATACATCAGGTCCCAATATTTTGTCGCAGCACTACACATTGTTGCGTCCAGCCCTCATTGCCAAGGGTTTAGATATGGTACACAAGCAACGATATTTTACCATTTGGTCTCCACGCCAAGCGGGAAAAACAACTTATTTTCAGCTTTTGGCAAAGGAGTTGAGGGCGGAAGGCTATAAGGTTTGTTATATAAACTTTGAAGATTATTTGCGTACGCCAGTATCCATTTTTCTCAATACCCTATGTCAAGAATTGCAGAAAGCATGGGGAATTAGCTTTCCTAATGTTGATATTTCCGAAGTGTTTCAACATATTGGTGTTATCACCGGAGAAAAATTTGTCCTTATTATAGACGAAGTAGATGGCATAAATCCCGAATATTTCGGCACTTTTTTACATGCCATTCGCAATGTCTATCATAAACGTGAAAATCATAGCCTCAAATCTGTTATACTTGTAGGTGTCAGCAATTTAACAGGCACAATAGAAGGAAATGCAAGCCCCTTTAATACAAATGATAATCTCAAAGTCCCCTATTTTACAAACGCAGAAATATATGAACTTTTGGGGCAACATGAAACCGAAACGGGACAGCTTTTTTCTACCGAAGTGAAAGAAAAAATTGCGCATATTACCTCTGGACAGCCAGGCTTAGTATGTGGTTTTGGCTACAATTTGGTGGAAAATTATCCAGATGTGCCTGTGTTTGAGTTTGAACATTATTTGGAAATAGAGAAAAATTATGTGTTTCGATATTTGGACAAAAATGTAGCAAATGTGGTGAGTAAAGCAAAAAAACATCGCAAGTTTGCGGAAAGATTGCTGTTTGAAACAGATAAAATCCCGTTTAATATTTATGATGAACGCATAAAAGAGTTGAATATCAATGGTTTAATTACCTTTGACAAAGAGGACTATGTCGTTTTTGAAGTCTTGTTGTATAGAAAATGTCTTCATGCTGCTTTTACTGCTCCTTTGAATGGCGAATCTAAGGAAATTCGGAAAAGAATTGAAATAGAAGACTATTTTACGCCTGCTACGGGTTTAGATATAGACAAAATTATCCAGGATTATCAGGCTTATGCAAAGCGGCGGGGCTTTCGTTATTTTATTGAACATGATGCCGATGGTAATCCTACGGGCTTAAAAGAAGCTGCCCTTGTGTATAGTTTTGAGACGTATATTCAGTCTTTTTTGGTGGCGGTAGAAGGCAAAAGTTATCTTGAACCGCATGTCGCACTTGGACGTAGTGACTTGATTGTCAATGTACAAGGTGTAGAATTTGTAATAGAAGCCAAGATTTTTAGAGATAGCAATCAGTTTGCAAAAGGCAAGTTACAGTTGGCTTATTATGTCAAAAGTTTGGGATTAAGCACAGGCATTTACTTGGTGTTTGCCGATACCGAAACAAATCTTAAATCCCTTGTAGAAAAACAAGAAACCATAGATGAGGTAAATATCAGCACCTATATTGTGCGCTATGATATCGAAAAGGATTTTGCAGATGAATTGCGGAAAAGTAGAAAAAGAGATGATTAGTGTACTAAAATGTCTGCACTTGGCGAAAAAAAAAATACGGCACCCAAACAAACATTCTTTTTTCTCCCCAATTATTACTAACTTTGCGTCATTATTTTAGCTAAACAATTATGAATCAACCCGATATTTTCGACTTATTTAAGCGAAATAAAAGCATACAAACTGCTGCTAAAAAGGCGGCAGAGGTGATTTTATTTCAACTAAAATTTGATGATAAAGGTGCATATATCAGCGTCATTGACAAAAAAGGCAAAGAAGTAGAAGCTGATTATCAGCAGTTTAGTGGCGTAACGAGGAGTATTTTACGAAGTATTTCTTATATTGTCGAAAAAAATGCTTTTGTCATAGATTGGGACAATGCCGCCAAAAAAGTGTATTTGCATGAGCATGACTATTTGTTGGAACAGTTCAAACAAAGCAGTAATTTTATAAATGAAGCAGGTGAGCATTTACAGTTTTTAGCAATAGAAGGACTCATTCAAATTGACATTGCAGAGAAAAATGCAAAGCAATATGAAAGCCGTATTTTGGCTTTTTTACAGGGACAGATGTTAGAAAATTTTGTTCCTTTGAATGAAAATTATGTCTTGCAAGGCAAAAACATCATCGAAGTACAGCCTTTGGGCGGAAATTTTGGGCATCTTCCACATTTTCAAACCTTATTGAAAAAAGAGGATATTGCCCGTTATCTGTCTTTACTTTTTTCGTATATAGACAATATAAAGGTTACGTTTGGCAACTACAAATTTGTAGAAACCCAAGAGGTTTTGAATACAGACCTTGCGCTTATTTTTGAGAAAATAGATGCAGATGACTCGCTTTATATGCGTATGGCAGAAAGTTTACCAGGCGTAAATGTGGATTTTTTGAGTCAATTTGATATTCATAAAGCCGTTGAAATCAACGAAATAGAAGAAGTTGTTAAGATAAAATATATTCAAAGACAAGATTTAGAAGGAGAATTGGATTTTATGTGGAAAGCCCTAAATCGTGTCATTCCCAAAGAAAAAGGCAAGAAAAAAACGGCAGAACAAACCCTCATTTTGCAAGAAGATTTGTTCATTATTCCCAAAGAAGTGGCAGATATTTTCATTTATCACGAGTTGCCACATTTATTAGACAAGTACAAATTATTTGGTGCGGAAAAGTTAAAATCTTACAAAATAAACATTCACCTCCCTCGCTTAGACATGACTTTGGCTTCGGGCATAGACTTTTTGGAGGGGGAAGTAAATATGTATTTTGGCGATGAGAAAATATCTTTGTTTGAGGCAATTCAGCAATTTCAAAAAAATCGCTATGTGCAGCTTACAGATGGTTCTCACGCCATTATGAATGAGGCGTATTTGAAAAAACTCCTACGCATTTTCCGCAAAAAGAAAAACGGAAAAGTAGAAGTTTCCTTTTTTGATTTGCCTTTGGTGCAGGAATTGTTAGATGAACGCACCGCAAAAACGGCGTTTACCAAATCTAAAGAGATTTTTGAAGGTTTTAATGAACTTGCCAAGCAAAAAATCAAGTTGCCGAAAGTAAAAGCCGATTTGCGAGACTATCAAAAAAAGGGTTTTCAATGGTTGGAATATTTGGCAGAAAAACAGTTAGGCGGTTGCTTGGCAGATGATATGGGTTTGGGAAAAACCTTGCAAGCTATCACTTTGCTTTCCAAATTTTATCCCAAAGAAAAAACACCAACTTTGATTGTGATGCCCAAAAGTTTGCTGTTTAATTGGCAAAGAGAAATAGATAAATTTTATCCAAATCTTAGCTATTATGTTTATTATCAGCAAAATAGAGATTTAAAAGAAGCAAGCAAA
>JAAFHL010000179.1 GCA_013298365.1 Bacteroidota bacterium
GTATCATGTGTATCGGTAATCCACAACTTGCAAGTTTAAAAGTAGGTGATAAAATCACTGCAACGGGCGACATCAAAGAAAGTTTTGGCTGCACACGTTTGGAAAACATTACCAGCATTGCAGTAAATGGAACAGGCACAATCAGCCCACTTACCTTAGACCCAAGTGTATTTTCTACTTACGATTTCGCAACAAATGAAGCGTATGAAGGCATGTTAGTAAAAATTGCAAAACCTACAACAGGTCCTTTGTATGTAGTAAACAACAACACTGATGCACCTGCTAACTTTGCAGAATATCGTGTAGGCGAAGATGGTTTAGCACCAGATGACGGTTGCCGCATCATTGTAGGTCGTCAAACAAGTTCTGCTTATAGCTCTTTGAATGTTTCGTATGTAAATGACGCTCAATGGGTGCCAAATACAGGTGTTCCACAAGTAGTAGTACAATATGGCGACTGTATGTCTTCTGTTACAGGTATCGTTTATTACAGCTTTTCTAATATGAAATTGATGCCAAGAAACAATGATGACTTCGTAAACTACTGGGTTGCTTGTGTAAACAGCATTGACAATGGTTTATTGAGCCAAGTACAAGTAAATGCTTTCCCTTCTCCTGCTACTGAAACGTTGAATGTAAACTACACATTTCCAACAAATTGGGCGGCACAAGCGCAATTATTTGATGTAAATGGTCGTGTAGTTGCTACGCAATCTTTTGAAGGCGCAAAAGGCGAACTTTCTTTTGACTTAATAAATATCAATACCGGCATTTATTTCCTTCAAATCACTTCTGACAATACGCAAGTATTTAGCGGTAAAGTGAATGTAGTGAAGTAATTAACTGTTTAGTTTTATGCAGATTTTCGCAAATACACAGTGATTTGCGGAAATCTGTTTTTTTATCTGCGAGAAATTAAATAATAGCTTTTTTAAGTAATTGTTCAAAAGTAAGTGGGTATTTGATTTTCGTTAAAATATTGAATACTAATCACTTAATATATTAACTATCCACTATCAACTTTCAACTGTACACTTAATAACTATATATGTCTGTATATTTGCGATATTTACGCTAAATATATGCTATTATACCAATTTTTTGGCTCTGAAAACTCCACAGACATAGATGTGATGTTTTTTGTGGAAGAAATACCTGAGAATATTCATGCTTGTAGGGCATTGTGTAATGATTTGGCACAGCAATTTCAGCAGAAAAAAGGGATTACAGAAAATATCAATTCTAATATTGCGGTAGTAGAAAATGGGCGGATTAAGGCTATTTTTAAAGGTATTATAGATGAATCTAATAATGCACTTTTTTATACCTATAAACTTCATTATCAAGATTTTTCAAATCAAATAAGCCAAGTTTTACCTCGAAATATAGATGTAAAACTTATCCGAACGGCTCGTGTTTTGTTGAGTTTTTTGACAAAAACAACAGAAAGAAGCCTCGTAAAGAAGGGTTTACAAGGTGATTTTAATGAAAAATTAGCAGCTTTGAAAGTACTAGATTTAGCGCATTATGAAACAGAAAGCGCATTAGGCAATACAAACACAATTCCTGACTTTCAAAAGACTTTTGCTTTTCAAATCGGGCAAACCTTGGCTTTGTTGGAAGGAAAGGAATATTATACAAAAAACGAAGTAGGCGCACATTTTCCTGATTTACAGCCTTTTTTGAATCGAAATAAAGGGCTTTCAAATGAAATACTACAACAATATTTGGACATATTTATTGAGAAAGGATATGAAAGACTGCCTTTTATGACACAACGATATGAATAACAGTACTAAATTTATTTGGCAAAACTTTTCACCCACCACATGCCCGCCTTTGCTGCCCATGAACGCATTTTAAAACCCATTGCTTGGGGCGTAAATGCTTTATTTTGAACATTTTTCTTATAAAAATTAACTTCATTTACCACATATCTCACCGCAAAATCATAATAACGGCGAGGATAGGTGCGCTTAAAATCCCTGTCTCTATCTGTTGCTGCCTCCCAATCTATAACATGGGTTTGCTCATTTTCCACTTCTTGAAATAATTCGGTGCCTTTGATGGGATAAGCAACTGTAATCGTAAAATGCGAAGGGTTTGCCGATTTCAAATGATGAACCGTTTCCTCAATATCGGCTTCTGTTTCGCCAGGATAACCCAACATAATAAACGTACCTGCCTCAATGCCTTTTTCTTCCGAAAGACGAATCATGTCCCGCACTTTGTTTACATCTACTCGCCTATCCATCAAATCTATCACCTTTTGAGAACCACTTTCAGCCCCAATCCACACCCGAAAACAGCCTGTCTCTTTCAATAAATCTATCACTTCCTCATTCATTCTATCTGCCCTTGTGATACATTCGTAGGGGATTTTGAGGTTCTTTTTTGCCAACTCGTCGGCAAATTCTCGCAACCACTTATGACTAATGGTAAACACATCATCTACAAACCACAGACTATCAGGCTGATACGTATTTTGAATTGTTTCCAGCTCTGCAACAACTTTTGCCGCAGAAGTACGCCGATAACTTAGCCCATACACAGCCCTACTACACCATTTACAAGTATAAGGGCAGCCTCGCATAGTACTGACAGAAATCGCATTTTTGCCATGATATTTTTTCCATGCGTCTAAATACAAATGCAAATCTACTTTATGACGATTAGGCGGCGGTAGCACATCAATATCTTTCAATTTAGCTCTTTCTGGAGTAAAAACAACTTCTTTTTCAGGCGAAAAATAGGCAATTCCTGTAATTTTTGCCAAACATTCAGGGCTATTATTTTCTTTTTCTGCCAAAAACAAAGTAGCAAGTTCCAAAGTCGTTTCTTCCCCCTCCCCTACTACTAATACATCTGCGCCTGCTGCCAAAAAACCTGCAGCATTATATTTTACTTCGGGTCCGCCTAAAACGATTTTTGTGCCTTTCAAATCCGCATTTTCTTTTACAAAATGAATGATTTTCAGCACATTGAGTTTTGTCATCAAATTGACATAAATAGCCAATATTTTAGGTTTTTGCAAGAGAATTTGCTGCTGCAAAGCCTCCATAGAAGCAAATGTACTATCAAAAACCTCATTTTCAAAGCCATTTTTCTCCAAAAAAGCAGATAAATACAAGATACCTAAAGGGATATAGGGGCGCATAATTTGCGCCTCTTTTGCATCTTCGTAGAGAAAGTAGCCATGTGTAAAGAGTATGTTTGATGTTTGCATTGTGCAAATATAAACATTAATACAACAACTTTGTTCCCAAAATTTCTTGAAATTTGCGCAAAACAACAATAATTTACAAAAGGCGTTTTTTAGCTGTGCATAAATCAGTATATATTCCTGTTGAATTGCGCATTAATCTATATTTTTTCATTACAAGAAAATAAATTTCACCAGCAAAAAAGCCTGCAAGCTATCGCTAACTTACAGGCAAAAAAAAAGTATCTTTATTTAGATAGCGTTCTGATTTGTCAAAGGAATCTGTTCATATTCCAATTCCACACCTGAGCGCAATTTATCAATCGTTAGACGTACTTTGCTTTCATTGAGGTTGTGTACATAACGGCTATTTGTGATTTGTGCCACAGGAGCTGTATCACATGCGCCCAAACATTCTGCCTCACGCACCCAAAATAGTCCGTCTTTGGAGAAGCCTTTTTCATCTGTTTCCAAATATTCACGCAAAAACTTCATGGTTTCTTTTCCACCACATTCGCCACAAGTGAAACAAGTACACACTTCAAACAAATGTTTAGGCACTTCTTTTTTGAAATACATGGTATAAAAAGTGGCAACCCCATACACGCGTGCGTAAGCTACGTCAAGTGTATCTGCCACTAATTTCATCGCTTCTGCCGAAAGCCAACCAAATTTCTCTTGTGCAATCCACAACGCAGGCATAATCGCCGAGTTGCGGTCAGGATATTTAGCTACATGCTTTTGAATTTCTTGTATTTCTGCGTCAGTAAATGTGTACATATTTTGTCAGTTATCAGTTATCAGCTATCAGTGGTCAGTGATTATTTATTCCCTGTTTCCTGTTCACTGTAATACGGGGCAAAAATACTATTTTTTCAATAAAACGAATAATTTTTTTCTTTTTTTTGTAATTTTGTCTTTTAATATGAGGCTTGTTACATAATATTCATTCCCATTTAATAAATGTGTATCTTTGTCTTGACATTTTAATAGACACAAATAATGGCATATAATAAATATAAAAAAATCTCGGTTACAATTTTACAGAAGCAAATCATATTTTGGCTATTTTAGAACTAAATCTAGGCAAGAAATAAGAATTAAATAAATGATTATCAAATAATTATAATATAAACAATTTCATTATGGCAAAAGAATGGAAAGAAGCAGAACTCATGTTGCATTTTCAGTTGAATAAAATAGTAGCTACACAAACCCGATTGATGCAGGAATGGTTTGATGTGGAAAAGCCTATTTTTGATAGTTATGAAATGCGCCGCTTTGAAGAAAGTTTATCTTTAGCACAAGAAAATATTGGGGGCTGGAACGAAGAAGATTTGAAGATGTACTTCATTAGTAATGTCTTATATCTTAGCGGTTTAATGAGCCAAGGTAATAAAGGCTATGTAGGTGTTTTTGAAAAACACCTAAGTGCCACCATTAATGGGATAAAATTGAGTGTAAGAACAGATTTCTTGGTAGCAAAAGGATTTAAAAATATTGTAGAAAAACCGTACTTTCACTTTCAGGAATACAAACCGCAACTCAATCCCGGAGGCGAACCTATGGCGCAGATTTTGGAAGCGTTTTTAATCGGGCAAGCAAAAAATGGCACACCTATCCCTTTATACGGCTGCGAAGTTATCGGAAAACAATGGGTTTTTGTGATAATGGAAGCAAATACTTATTGTGTATCTAAATCACTTGACTGTACGGATAGAGATGATTTATTGCAAATTATCTCAATGCTACGCAAGTTCAAAGAGATTTTAGAAACAAGATTATTAATAGATTGATTTGATAGACATCATGAAAATTTCTCAAAACCGTTACTTTGATAGGGAACTTAGTTGGCTCTCTTTTAATCACAGAGTATTACAAGAAGCCGAAGACCCTCGTAATCCCTTGTTGGATAGGCTCAAATTTTTGGCAATTTATTCTTCTAATATGGAAGAGTTTTTTCGGGTGAGGGTGGCTTCTTTGCGCAGTTTGGCAAGTTTGGAAGATACCACAAAACAGGCTCTACTGTTTAATCCCAAGCTCATTCTACACAAAATCCACGAAGAAGCCTCTAAACAGCAACTACTCTACAATGAAATTTTTCGCAATGATGTTGTGCCAGGCTTACGAAAAATGGGCATTTTTTTGGCACGTAGCGAAGAACTTTCTGACAGGCAAGAAGCAATCGTTTCTGAATATTATCTCAAAAATATCATAGAGTTTGCCGAACCACAATTTTTTCACAATGGCGAAATCCCTGCGCTCAAAGATGGCCGTTTGTACCATGCGGTTCGTCTCAATTCTACGCATGTAGATGCCTCAGACACAGAGGTGTATTCGGTTATTTCGATTCCAAGCCACAAAGTTTCTCGTTTTTTTGTGATGGAAGATGAAGGTAAGTTTTATGTATTATTTTTAGGAGATGTGATGCGGGTTGGGCTAAAATATCTTTTTCCTGGCTATACCATAAAGGGTTGTTTTTCTATCAAAATATCTCGTGATGCGGAAATGCACATAGAAGATGAGTTTCATGGAAATTTGGTGGCGAAAATAAAAGAAGGTATCGAAAAACGCAAGTCTGGCGTGCCAATGCGTTTTTTGTATGATGTGAGAATGCCCGAAGACATGCTGCAGTTTTTCAAAAAAGCCTATCGTCTCACACAAATGGACATCATTCCTGGCGGCAGGTATCATTCTCTGAATGATTTTATGAGCTTTCCCAATCCCAATGGCATGATTCCTAAATATGAGCCTGTACCGCCTTTGGCGCATCCTGATTTGGAAGGAAAACCCATTTTTTCAGTGATTAAGAAAAAAGATGTGATGCTGCACTATCCTTATCACTCCTTTGACTATGTGGTAAGATGGTTGGAAGAAGCGGCAACAGACGCAATGGTAACGGAAATTAAGGTTACTTTGTATCGAGTTGCGGCAGATTCGCAGGTTATCAAAGCCCTTATTTTGGCAGCACAACAAGGCAAAAAAGTATCTGCTTTTGTGGAAGTAAAAGCTCGTTTCAATGAAGCAGACAACATGTTTTGGGCAGATAAAATGCAAAAAGCAGGGATAAAAGTGCTTTATAGTATTCCTGCCATTAAGGTACATACCAAACTTTGCTGTGTGGTGCGGCAGGAAAAAGGCAAAACGCAACGTTATGTCTATCTTGCCACGGGTAATATGAACGAAAAGACAGCAACTTTATATACAGACAGTGGCTTGTTTACCGCAGACCCACGTTTGGCAAATGAGGCATATATTGTTTTCTTGATGTTGGAACAGAAGTTGCATGTTTTTGAAAACGAGGCAATTATTCCTAAATATGAGCATCTTTTGGTTGCGCCCTTAGACATGCGTTATGCGTATGAAGATTTAATCAACTATGAAATCGCACAAGCGCAGGCAGGACATAAGGCACATATTATTGCCAAAATGAATAGCCTTGATGATTGGTTAATGATTGATAAATTGTATGAAGCGAGCAACGCAGGCGTTAAGATTCAGCTAATTATCCGGGGAATATGTTGTCTTATGCCAGGCATAAAAGGGCAAAGCGAAAATATAACGGCTGTCAGCCTTGTCGGAAGATATTTGGAGCATACACGCATGTTTTATTTTTATCATGGCGGCGAAGAAAAAACCTATCTTTCTTCTGCTGATTGGATGCGCCGAAATTTGGATAGAAGAATTGAGATAGCTTTTCCTATTTATGACAAAAAAATAAAAGCGCAAATTAAGACTATTTTTGATATGCAACTCGCTGATAATGTGAACGCTCGCTACATCAATCGCAAACAAAATAATATTTTTGTTCGCCCTACCAAAAGTCATTTGGAGGTAGATACGCATGTAGATATGTTTACTTTACTGAAAAAGAAGTAGTGTTTATTTGCAAAAAATCAAACAAAACACACATAAAATGAATACAACTAACATCTGGTTTACATCTGACCATCATTTCGGACACAACAATATTATCGAATTTTCCAAGAGACCTTTTGCAAATGTAGCAGAAATGAACGCAGAAATGGTCAAACGTTGGAATGAAAAAGTTGCTCCTGATGACATTGTCTATCACCTGGGCGATTTTGCCCTCATGTCGCCAAGTAAATTGCGACAGTTACGAGAACAACTCAATGGCAAAATACATTTAATTACAGGCAATCATGAAAGCTCTGCACTTGCTTGTGCAGATTGTTTTGCGTCTATAAAAGACTATTTTGAGCTGACAGTTGAAGACGAAGATGCACATAGAGGGCAGCGTTTCATTGTATTATTTCATTATGCTATGCGGGTTTGGAACGCAAGTCATTATGGAACATGGCATTTGTACGGGCATTCGCATGGCGATTTGCCCGATGATGAAACTGCATTGTCTTTTGATGTAGGGGTGGATTGCCATGATTTTTACCCGCTTTCGTATCAAGATGTGAAAAATATCATGGCAAAAAAGAAATGGACTCCCCCTTTTGAGGCGAGAAATAAGTAAAGGGTATAAGACTTTTTCCTGTTAGGAGAATCATAAAGAGATATTCGAGAAAAAAATCAAAAGTGTGTTGGGGGACATGAAAACAGCAATACAAGCTGATGATGCAGCACCAAGTTTGAGTTATATGCGATTGCACATAATTTCAAAATGGCTTTAGAAATGTCTATAAACAGATTTTTTGATTTTAGGGACTCCTTTTTTGTCTTTTTTACCACCACAGGCGTACTAAAAACGGTTTGTTTTGGCTTAAATTTTTCTGGCATAAAAAATAGAGGCTATCCTTTTTGGACAGCCTCTTTGCGTTAAATAATCATCACACTACTTATCTCATAAGCGTAACATTCCCTTTTTTGACAATTTCCTCCCCTTGTGCATCTTTCATTTGGACGGCGTAGAAATAAACACCTACGTTACAAGGTGCGCCATTTTCGTTGTTTCCATTCCAAGTTTGTATAGGTTTTTGGGTATTCCCCAACGGTCGAAGACTTGGAAATGGTCGAGTTTCATGTTGCCATATTCTACCACAAAGTCATCATACTCACCATCATTGTTTGGCGAGAAAATGTTGGGAATGAAGTCCGTAGGCTGTCCAGAGACGAATAAAATGTATGCAGCCGAGTCTTTGCGACCAAAAATATCTTCGATAAACATGCTTACGGTAAAGTAGCCAGAATCTACATAAATATAGCTTGGATTTTGCAAAATAGAATTGCCTACATTATCGCCAAAGTCCCACGCTCAAACTGCACCACTGATGCTTTTGTCTGCAAAAACCACTAAATCGCCTGCGTGTGGCGCAAGGGGTTCATGCACAAATTCCGCCACAGGATTGGGGCGAATTTGTACCAAAATGCTGGTAGAAATCGCTGTCCCACAATCGTTTGAGCGAACTACTTGATAGCTTCCCATTGAAATTTTCGATTACAGGATAAGCACTGACAACGCTGTTTACGTTCTCCACTTAGTTCTGAATAATAATAACCCGCAAATTTCACTTTTTCAGAATTACAATATTTACCTAATATTTCAATTGTCGCCATAATATACTTACTTATGAAAATACAATATTACAACTTTTTTCTCAAATCCCAATTAAGGACACTACCCAAAATCACGCAAAGCCACAAAGATGCAAAGAAAACAATATTAATACTTTAGTTCGACATCGCTCACTATAAGTGCGGCTTTACTCCTTTTTTTCTTTGCGGGAACATTGGCTAATTATTTATTTTTCATGCTTTATAGGTATAATACAAAATAAAAA
>JAAFHL010000018.1:0-14591 GCA_013298365.1 Bacteroidota bacterium
CGTCTGTCATAATAAAAAGCAAAGGTTTCCAGTCCCCTTTTTGATTTTCATTCCCCTTTCTCACTTCTTTTTTTACCTTTTCATGCAACAATTCCAAGGCTTTACCCATATTTGTAGGACCGCTTTGTGGACAGGTAATATCAGGCAATTGAAACTGAACGAGTTCCGTAAGGGGAATAATTTCATTTACCTCCCTATCAAACGTAATGATGCTGAGCCACAAAGAGTCTAATGCCTGTGCATCGGCACGCAAGGTATTTATCATGCCACTAAGGGCATTGTTGAGGGCTTGTATAGGTTCGCCATACATAGACCCCGAAGTATCTAATAAAAAATATACGGGTAATCTTCTCATTAATTAAAAGTTAAGAATTAAGAATTAAAAAATAACAATGCTTTATACGATTAATAATGAGCATTTTAAAGGAATAATTATTTTTTAATTATTCACTTTTAATTATTAATTTACACCACAATATTCAACTCGGTAGGTGGTGGCGGAAGTTCGCCCATTCCTACTACTTCTTTGCCCGAATCTATCACTTTGGTAGAGCTTACACCAATAGAAGCCGTAACCCAAGTAAAAAATTTCCCAATACTTTGACTATCTGCCGTATCCAAACTCACCACATTTTCGGTAATTTGTTGCAAAATTTTGGTATCTGCGCCACTTCCTGCGGCACAAGCTACGGTAAAAGCCTTTTTGCAAAGGTTAAAATTTTGCAAGCCCTTTTGCCAATCATCAGTAGGAATGCCATCTGTCATGATAAATACAATCGGCTTCCAGTCGCCTTTTTGTTCCATGGTAGTCTTAGCTACTTCTCTATCAATACATTGACTTACCAATGTCAATGCCTCACCTAAGGCAGTTGTGCCTGTTGCACGAATATCTACCATTTGGAAGGAAGCCAAATCGGTCAAAGGCATAATCTGTTTGGCACTGCTGTCAAATGTAATGATGCTAATGAAGGCAGTTTCAATAGCTTGTGGATTTTGGCGCAAAGAATTTATCATTATTTGCACCCCATTTTTTACCCCTTCTATGGGTTCTCCGTGCATAGAACCAGAGGTATCTAACAGAAGATATACAGGTAAACGTCTCATTTTTAGTTGAAAGTTGAGCGTGAATAGTTGAAAGTTAAGGGATAAACGCATAACTTTCGACTATTTATCGTAAATGTGAATATTATAGAAAGAATATTAATTGTTGAAATGCTAATTCTTAACGTCCTATTGATATTTATTCAAAAAATCTTCTAAACCGCCTTTCATGCCCATTCCTACAGCCTCAAATTTCCATTGGTCGTTTTTCTTATAAATACGCCCAAATTCTACGGCAGTTTCTATCGAAAAATCTTCGTCCAATTCGTATTTCACCAACTCTTGTTGGTTTTGGTCTATGATTCGAATAAAAGAATTGCGCACTTGTCCAAAATTTTGGCGGCGTGTTTCAGCATCATGAATGGTAACAACCACACAAATCTCTGCCGCATTTGCCTCAATTTGCGTCAAATCTATCACAATCTGTTCATCGTCTCCATCGCCATCGCCCGTAAGATTGTCGCCTTGATGCACAACTGAGCCTGTGGGCGTAGAAAGATTGTTGTAAAAGATAAAATGCTCGTCAGATAAGAGTTTGCCATTTTGCCCCAATACAAAAACGGAAGCATCTAAATCGTAGCCTGTACCTGTAGAACTGCTATTTGTGTCCCAGCCCAAGCCTATCGTAAATTTGGGCGCACTAAGGTTTTGTCTTTGCCCTTTTTGAAGATTAATTGCCATATTTTGTTATAAATGATAGGTTAAATATAAGATTTCATAATCCGTTGAATCGTTTGCCCCAAAAATCCGTCTTCCGTGGGGTCGCCGATGGCATTAAACTTCCATTCATTATTTTTCTTATACAATTTGCCCATAATCAAAGCTCTTTTGCCTGCATATTGCGATTCTGCGGAGACATTATAAGATGCAAAAACCTCTTTTACAGCAGTAGGCGTGCCTTCATACATTCTGATTTTGGCGTAGGGAATTTGCGAAAAATCTTCTTTTCCTACATTGTTCAAAAAGAAGAAAATCTGGCTTACTCGTGCATCTATTAAGGTTAAATTCACCGTAATAATCTCATTATCAAGTCCATCATCTCCGCCAGAATCTCCCGCAAGGTCATCACCAGAATGTCTAAGCGCATTGTTAAGAGATGCTAATTTGCCAGGGGGTAAACCAAATTTTTGGAGTACTTCGGGTTTATACAAAGGCGAATAAATATGGTCCACAGGGTTGCCTTGGTCGTCTGTCATAAAACAGCTCAAATCCAAATCAACATTTGTTACCGTTTTGGATAAGCCCCAGAGGGTTTTGGTTTCAATAGCTCCCCAATTTACCCCTACACAAAAGCTGCTAAGGGTAGAACCTGTGGATTTGCGAAGGTCTATTCGCTGACCTTTTTGAAGATTAATAGCCATGTTTGTTGTGTTATATGTTATAAGGAACGAGTGAAAAATAACTTGTTAAGGTTGTCCATTCTGCAAGAATCCAGAAAACTGATACTGAATCACTTAGCTTTTCTGGATTCTTGCAGAATGGTTATCTTATTTTTCACTCGTTCCTAAAATAAAAATTATATTTTACTTGTAATTACTTAATAATCTGCCCTTGATAGTATTTTCCTAAGAAAAAAGCCAAATCTTCTTTGTAACCAATGCCCGAAGCCTCAAATTTCCATTTCCCTTGTCTTTTATACAATCGTCCAAATTCTACGGCGGTTTCTATCGAAAAATCTTCGTCAAGCTCATATTTTGCAATTTCTGTATTTGTCCCATTATCTACAATTCGGATATAGGAATTGCGCACCTGCCCAAAATTTTGCTTGCGAGCAATGGCATCATGTATCGTTACCACAAACAAAACTTCTTGAATATTGCTATCCACTTTGTTCAAATCTACCTCAATGACTTCATCATCGCCTTCGGCACTATTGCCGCCTGTGGGGTCGTCTCCTGTATGGTGCAATGCCATATTAGGCGAATCGGTATTTCCATAGAAAACAAAATATTCTTCTTGCGGAATGAAACGACTGCTATTTATCATAAATGCGGACGCATCTAAGTCAAAATCATGTCCTGTGCCTTCGTTGGGAGTCCAACCCAATCCCACACTAATTTGAGAGAGTCCAATGTCAATTTTCTGACCTTTCTGTAAATTAATTGCCATAGATTGTTTATGTTAAGTAGTTATAATGAATATCTATGTTTTTTTGAGAAATAAGCCTATTCTTTACGACTTACCCGCAATATATGTTGTGGTATTGTAATTTCATTTTTGTGGTATTGTTACTTTTTTGCAAATTTAATACTTTTATTTATATTTCTATATTTGACAGACATAATTTTTCACACAAGATACATAAATTCCTGTACCTTTGTTTTTTAATGGTAAAAAATCATGATGCACCCAAAATATTTTCTTATATTTAGCCTAATTCTTCTGATACAACACATTGAGGCACAACCTTTTCACCATTATTCGCCACTTGTAGCAAAAGGTTTAGTTCCTGATGATTTTCGCTATTTTGGAATAAATGATACTTCGGGAGAATTACCGATTTCAAAAGGCTTTAAGGCGCAGCAAAACCGCTTTTTTCAGGAAAACGCTTTCTATTTGCAAAGAACCTTGACAGGTGGGCGGATTTTGTACGGCGATACGGTTACGCAATATATCAATCAGGTTGTCGATATTTTGCTGGCACAATATCCTGAGTTGCGCAAAAAATTGCGTTTTTATGCCGCAAAATCGCCCGTTGTCAATGCTTTTTGTGCCAATAATGGGATTATTTTGGTCAATATGGGCTTGATGGCAAAGGTTCAAAATGAGGCAGAACTTGCATTTATTTTGAGCCATGAAATTGCGCATTTTACGGCACAACACCCCCTAAGATTGTACCTGAAATCGGCAGATATGCAGCAGGCAACGTTAGAATTATTGGCAAAAAATCCGTACTCGGCTCAACTCGAAACAGAAGCCGATTCCATGGGTTTACAGCTATTTTTGACTTCCCCCTACAAACCTGAAGCAGCGATTTCAGCCTTTGATTTGCTCAAATATTCTGCCCAAAATATTGCGGATTTGCCCTGGAATTTTGCGCAGTTAGAAACGCCTTTATTTCAAATTGCTGACTCTTTTTTTGTGAAAAATTTGTTTCAAGACAGCACTTTTTGGAAAAATGCTTCTACGCACCCCGAGCCAGAGATGCGTGCTACTCATTTGCAAACGCAAATGCGTTCAGTGTCTGCCAAAAATACCCTTTTTAAATTGCCCGAAAATCAGTTTGCCTATATTCAAAAAATCGCTCGCTATGAAAGCTGTATTTACTGGCTCGATAATCGAAACTATGAAAAATCCCTCTATCATGCTGATATTTTGGCGAATATCTATCAAGATGATTCTGATTTTTTGGCATATATAAAAGGTTATAGTTTGTATGCTTTGTGTAAATATGGGAATGCCGGCAAATTTTGGGAGGTACATCAAGATTATAGTGTTGTAGGCACAGAAATGAGTCGTTTGTGCTATTTTACAGAACAATATGAGGGCATTCCACTCACCTTGCTGACCATTCATTATTTGGAAAAGTTGAGCGAAAAATATCCCTATCTTGTGCTGAGTCCTTTGATTGCAGGTTTGGAAAAAGACATGGGCAGGTTGTATCTCAATCCTGAAATCAATCCTTTTGAAGATACAAACGATATATATTTTCGTATTTTGGGTGCAGAAGATGCGGTTTTTTGGGAAGAATGGTATGAAAATGTAGGAGAAGGTTATGCCCTTCAATTCAATTATCACCCCAATCTCAATCCCAAACAAGTGATAAAACAGCAGCAAAAACTGGCTTATAAGGGTTTTTCTTTGGGCATTGATAGAATTGTGTTTGTCTCGCCTTCGTATCAACGCATTGATTATCGCCGCCAAAATTCGGAGGAATTTCAGGTTTCTACGGCAATGGAAACGGGCTTGATTAACAAGTTAAAGGAATATTCCGCCGCACAAGAATTGGAGGCAAGGGTTTTGTATCCCACTGGTTTACAGGCATCACAAACAGAATTGTTCAATCATTTGGTAATTTTACAAGATTGGTATAGAGAGAAAAATAATATGCAAGAGCTTGATATGTATTGTTTTAGGCATACACAAGTAGTCAGTTTGGCACAAATCTACGAAACCCCCTATTTTGCGTGGATTGGCGGCGTGCATTTTATTCAAAAGAAAAAAAACAATAAGTTCCCGCAAATCATTTCTTTTCCTTTTTCTTATATTTCACCTTCTTATGAAACCATTTTTTATACGGTCATTTATGATGTGGTAAAGGAGGATTTTGTGTTAGTCTATCCCCGTTATGTGCGGCTCAATGATACAGCAGATGTTTTTCATTCGATTATTTATGACATTATTTTTCAGATTAAGCACAAGAAAAAAGTAAGAAATCGCAAAAATTGAACACTCATTCTCATGGCTTTCTCATAAAAACTTAAACCACAAAGTTCACAAAGAAAAACTAACACAAAGAACACAAAGTAGCCTATTTTTCTATCAATTTTTGTGTTCTTTGTGAACCCTTTCTGAACTTTGTGGTAAAATTAGACATTTTTATGAAAGTATTTTTTTTATGAGAAAGCCATTCCATCATTCTTTTACCAAAATAGCCTGACAATTATCGGTTTGTGAGCCGCTATAAAAAACGCTATAAGTCATTTTTAAGGTATCTCCTTTGAGTTTGCCAAAGCCATTAAAAGTATAACCCGAAGGTGTACCCGAACTTACACAAACTTGCTGATTTTCAATGAATAATGTATCATGTTTGCAAATAGCCGAAATCAAATAATCACCATCAAGACAAATATAATCGCCCAAGTTCCGCACCGTTACTGACAAAGGATTTGCGCCAGGCTGCGTCTCTACGGCAACGATATTTTCGGCAGAAACACAATCATATAAGGCGTTGAAATTGCCAATAAATTTCTTAGACGCAGCGATTTCGCATTGCAAACCTTCATAGCCTGTGGCACATTCGCAAAAGCCATTTTCGTTGCAAGTGCCAGCATTTTGGCAGTTGATGTCCTTGCATGGGTCTTTTTTGCAAGAAAATAAGGTCAATAAAAGCAGTAAATAGATGTGTATTTTCATTGTTTTTGTGTTAGCGTTTGTCATCTCATTTACAAAAATAGGCTTTTTTTCGCAAGAATTACAAACAAAAGGAAAAGCTATCTCTAAATTTGCTGTTTTCAGAAGATTGAGAATGCTATTTTAATGGCTTTCTCATAAAAAAAATAGTTTTGTAAAAATGGCTAATTTCACCACAAAGTTCACAAAGGATTCACAAAGAACACAAAAATGGATAGAAAAACAGCCTACTTTGTGAACTTTGTGTTAGCTTTTCTTTCTGAACTTTGTGGTTTAAGTTTTTATGAGAAAGCAATGATGCTATTTTATCGTGCTATTACTGTGAAAAAAATTTCTTTATATTTGCAACTGCAAAACGTTACAATCATATAAACAGCTAAAACATGCACATAAAGAAAATTATCGTAGAGAATTTCAGAAACGAAGGAATTGACATTATTTGGGACTTGAATCCTGATGTCAATATTCTTGTGGGCAAAAACGGCTGCGGAAAAACGACTTTGTTGAAAAATGCTGAGGAATGTTTGAAATTTCCCCATAAAAACAAATATCCTGAGAGGCTTTTTGTAGTAGCAAGGGCGTTGAATATAAGCGCACACAGCCTTGTCGAATTTTTACATAAACAAGGGCATAAGGAGATTGTAGGAGATTTGAATGAAAAAATTACGCAAGAACAATCTGAGCTTTTATTCTCACAGTTTGCTCCATCTAAGATATCAAGAAGAATTGAATCAGAAAAATTTTCTCATTATATTAACTTAGAATTAAGTGAAAGTCTGAAATCTTTACAAAATATAAATGAGTTACGGCTACATACTTTTGATATACCTGTTGAAACATATTTAAAAGATTATGATATGTCTGAAAATCAGCAGTTTTCGGCTTTAGACATAGATTTACAAAAGAGAAAATTACAGTTTATTATTTTTCAATCTGAATTGAGAAAAAAATTAGATAATTTCTATTTTGGCAAAATAAAATTAAATGCAGAAGAACGCAAACAGATGGAGTTAGAATTGAATACAAATCATCAAAGGATAGAAACCTTTATTGAGATTGTCAATGCGATGTTTGCAGATACTGAAAAAACTATAGATTTAGATGAATTAAGTTTTAAGTTAAAAAACAATGTTACCATTCAGTTACATGAATTGTCTTCTGGGGAAAAACAGGTTATACATATTTTACTTACCGCACTTTTGCAAAATCATCAAGCTACCATTTTGCTATTAGATGAACCCGAAATTTCGCTTGACACTGCTTGGCAAAGAGAATTGTTGAAGAATATCAGAATTATTAACCCGAATTGTCAGCTTATTGTGGTTACACATTCTCCCGCTATCATTGGTCGTGGTTGGATGGGGCATTTTAAGCGTTGGGAGGAAATTATACAAGAGTCAAAACCTAAAGTTGTAGGAAAAATAGATTTAGAATCATTTAGACGTAAAACACCTAGGAAAAAATGAAATCAAATAACTGGGCAACGGAAGATTTTCTGACCTTTTTCATAGAAGATGCAACAAAAAGCCGCAAAGTATTTGCCATCGTAGAAGGTTTGCAAGAGGACGAGAATTTTTGGTATCAGGCTTTTTATAAGTTTACAGACAAAAAAGTGCGATTACATTTTCCCTATTCAGCAGAAACAGGCGAAGTGGGAAAGGGTACTTTTATGAAATTCTATCCATTTTTAGATAGCCCTGAATTTAAGGGGCAATTTGTGATATGTAGAGACAGCGATTGTGAACATCTTTACGAAAATCGTTATAAGCCTTATTTTTCATTGCCTTATCTTTTTCATACACACACCTATAATATAGAAAGTTATAATTGTGTGCCTCATTTTTTGGAAGAAATCAGCAGAGAAATCTTGCGGAAATCCTATCCTTTTCAAGCCTTTTTTGAGCAATATTCCAAAATAAGTTACCCTTTATTTGTACATTTTTTGTGGCTAAAAGAAGAGGTAACAAATTTAGAGAAGGAAATAAAAACAGCCGTTCCTGAAATGCAAGCCATTTTATCCCAAAAGAAAATCCTGATAGACAGTTTTTTAACAGAAAAAGCATTAACTGAAATCTTAAAGTTTGACATTCATGTAACTCAATTAGCCGATATTGCGCTTTTTCATGCGATTTTTGAACAAAAAATTGCAGAAAAATGTGCGCACATTCGTGAAACACTAATAGGTGAACAGGTTTTTACGGAAAATCAAATAGATGCTTTCTTACAAAATAAAGAAAACGAATTAAATGCGCATATTTCTCCACAAAATACCCATTATTATTGGAATGGGCATATCATTTTTGAAAAACTCCTCATGCCATTATTTGTACAAGTGAGAGATAATATGCTAAAAGAGGACGCAGCAAACTTAGGCACTTTATTTCCAAAGTTTAGAAATAAAGTGCGTAAAATTGATTTAAACACAAAATTAAGTGATTCGTATAAATACAGTTTCGCAGAAATAGAAAAGAATCCTTTTATGCAGAAAATTCAACAAGATATTCAAAGCTATGTCTGGTGAGAAATTATTTTAATCATAATTAAACTCCCAAGCACTCTTATACGCATCTATACTATCCACATAATCCAAAAAATCCTTATAGAAAAAATGTCCGCCCAAAGTGCCACTATCCCCCACAACCACCAATTTTTTTCTTGCCCTTGTCAGCGCAACATTCATACGGCGAGTGTCTTTTAAGAAACCAATTTCGCTATTTTCATTGCAACGCACAAGGCTGATGTAAATAATATCTCTTTCTTGTCCTTGAAAACCATCTACCGTATTGACCGTAATGTGTGGCAAATATCGCTCAAACATGGGGCTTTTCCACACTTGTTCTCGCAGGGTTTGCACCTGCCCTTTGTAAGGAGAAATGATACCTATCGAAAATTCGGGGGTAATAATTTCGGGAATTGTGGCTTCAATTTGATTGAGTAAAATCGCCAAATGTTTGAGCAGCAGCAAAGCTTCCTCTGGATTAGAAAGACTTTGGGATTCAGGATTTCTTTTTTCCTCAAAACCGCAACCTGTGGTATCTACAAATTCTACGGGCGGAAAATCCGCACCAAGACTTCTATTTCGCACAAAATCAGCCGCTTGTAGTTGTTTATGGTAAAACTGACGGCTGGAAAATGACATAATATGTTGGTGCATTCTGTACTGCACCTGCAACATCACATCAGCCTTTTTGGTATCCATACAATGCTCAAACAAGGTGCGGCTCAAACCGCCTTTTTCTGCCTCAAAAGATTTGACAGTTGGCGGTAATTGGCAATGGTCGCCCGCAAAAACAACCTTATTTCCCCGCAACAAAGGAATCCAACACGCAGGTGCGAGGGCTTGTGCCGCCTCGTCTATGAAAACCGTTTCAAAAATCCGTTTTCCCAACACCTGATGTGATGCCCCTGTCAGGGTACAAGCCACAATTTGTGCATCTTGTAGCACCTGATACAAAATATATTCTTCTAATTTCTTGGCATGTTCTCGCAATTCGCCCGCCTCTTGCATCAATTCTTTGCGCTCTCTACGCTCCTCATGCCCAAAATTTCGCTTAAATTTCATTGCCTTTGTGCGGATATTTTCTGCCTCTTTGCGAATCTTGCGCAAGGCACTAAAATCTTGATGCTGACTGATACGAGAATCCAAGGTTAGGTTTTGAATTTCCTCATCTACTCTGGCAGGATTGCCCAAACGCAAGACTTTTAGCCCTGCTTCACTTGCTTTGAGGCACAATAAATCTACGGCTGTATTACTTGGCGCACATACAAGTACCTGTTTTTCTCGCTGACAAGTTTCCTTGATAGTTTGTACCAAAGTAGTTGTTTTGCCTGTACCTGGCGGTCCATGAATAATGGCAACATCTTCGGCTTGAAGACATTTTTGTAAGGCAAGACATTGAGAATCATTGAGTTTTGGGTGTTCAAACTTGTAATCCCATTTGGCAAACTGTGGCGCAACATTTCCCCACAAAACTTCTCTTAATTCAGCCAAGCGAGTACCTTTTTTTGCTTCTTTGAGCTGACGCAAAGCAGATTCCATTTCTTTATACGTCTTATCATCAAAATCTAAGGTTACGCCCATTTTTCCTTGCAACATCTCCGAAGGAAAATCATCTGTATTCAAGACAATTTTCATGTCATTGTTGCGAAGAGAATATATTGTGCCATTTACACCCAAAACAGGCTTATCATTGTCCATACCAAACAAATGCACCAAACTGCCCGATTGAAAAGCATGAGGCTTGCCCAATAAAGTTGTGCGTTCCACCTCCATCACCACCCGTTCCGAAGTGCCAATATACATACGTTTGAGCGAAAGCGGATACCACGTAACCCCATTTTCACAACGTTCCTTCAAAGAACGTTTCAATACCATTTCTTGATATTGCACTCTATCTTCCTCACGCTCAATTTTGAGGAGCTTTTGATATAATTCTATGGTTTCGAGAGATGTCATGTTTGTTTTTTGATATGACAAAGATACGATTTTTATTGTAAACCTTAAAAAATAGTAAACTGTTCAACTATGATTACTACAAATATCAGCGTTCTTCTACATCTATCTGCGAGAACACAAAAAAGGCTAAACCATGACGGAATAGCCTTTTTGCGGTTGAGTAGGTTTATTTTTCGTTTTATTCCCTTGAAATAGTATGGGATTTATTCTCACATTTTACATTTATTTTTAGTTCAATTGCACTCTATTTAAGTCGCTAAGATGTGCAGAAGCATCTACAGGTAACTTTGGATTGAAAACATCTCCTGTACCAATTGTGTAGCGAATCCAAGGCATGTCCATATCTGCATTTGCATCAATGATGCCAATATTGTTTAGGTGATATAAAAGGCTGGTTGTCAGTTCTTTTTCACCTTTTTGTACCCTAAATTGAAGCATCAATCCTTTGGATTCATAATTGCACTGTTGTGAAAAAAGGGAAATAAATGTGCCTGATACCAAGCTCGGAAAACGACTTACATTAAATTTCGCACTTTCCATTTCTTTTCCTGTAAAAACAAGGCTATATGTTTTATTAGGATTCAATCTATCTACACCTCCTAAATGCTTTGGCAATTCATTGGCAATGTAACGAATCTCTTCTATCTTACCTTTTGTTACTACCTCAAAACAAAAAGTCTTAGGATTTCCCACTTCTGCACAAGCCGTAATACAATAAGTATTGCCTCTTTTTGCATCTTGTGGCACTTTTATCGCCACAAAATAAATGTTAGTAGGCGTAATATTTTTCTCTTTTTCGGTGTATGGAAAAAGGCTCATAATTTTATTTAGGCTTGTACCTGACAATTTTAACATATAACTTTCTCCTGCAATAATCGGAATAGCTCCTTTTTCTGTAACAGGAATTGGAACATAATTACCGCCTAATGGCTTGATAGATAATTGTATAGGTTCTGCGAAAATCGTATTTAATAAATTTAATAAAAATACGATAATTAGTGTTTTTTTCATAATATTATTTATATAAAATATTTGTAGATAAAAAAGTATATGAAAAAACCGTGCCAAAATTCCTTGAATGTAAGGTTTCAATAATTTTATGTATTTTTGCAGCTATGAAAATAAATATAATGTGCCAAGTCTATTGATTTATAAAAACATAAAATATTCATTTATAGTTACTTATATTCGATATTGACTTATTAAAAAGATTTTCACTTATTTTATATGAGTAGTTTTTTTACTACATAATTATTTCAATAAATAAAAAGTATGATATTAGTAACAGGTGCAACAGGGTTTTTAGGACAATACATTGTCGAAGAGTTGCTAGAAAAAGGCTATGAAGTCGCTGTTTTGGTGCGAAAACCTGCCGAATCTATCTATGCAGCAGACAAACGTGTGCGCATCTGCGAAGGTGATGTATTAGACGTTATGCAATTAGAAAAAGCGATACAAAACGTTGATTGTGTGATACATGCGGCGGCACTTGTGAGTTTTGCATCAAGAGATGTACCTGAAATGATGCGTACAAATGTGAAGGGAACAGAGAATGTGGTGGACATCTGTATAGAATTGAATACAAAAAAATTGATTTTGATAAGTTCTATTGCGGCACTTGGGCGGGCAGAATCGGGCAGATTGATAGATGAGGAAACTCGCTGGAAAGAAAGTTCGCTTAACTCACAATATGCAATCTCTAAACGAAAGGCAGAACTTGCTGCTTTCAAAGGTGTGGAAGAAGGCTTAGATGTGTTAATCCTGAACCCAGGCATGATACTTGGTGCAGGAAAAGGAAAAACTTGGCACAATAGCAGCGCAAAATTATTTACGATTGTGCATAAAGGTTTGCCTTTTTACAATAGCGGCATAAATGGCGTTGTAGGGGCAGAAGATGTGGCAAAAGCGGCTGTTTTGGGTATTTCGCAGCCGACAGAAAGCGGGGAACGCTTTGTCTTAGTGGCAGAGAATATGGCGCAAAAAGAAATGTTTCGTTTGATGGCAGAAAGTATTCACAAATCGCCTCCGAAATATGCATTTCCGCCTTTTTTGGCAAAAATATTGGGCTTTGTATTAGAAACTTTTGCCAATCTTTTTGGCGGGAAACCGCTTATTACACGTGAAACAGTACGTACCTCACTCAATCAGTTCTTTTATGATGGCAGCAAAATAGAAAAACGTTTTCCGTTTAGCTATACGCCGCTTTCAGAAGTGATTGCAAAGGCAGGAAAGGCATTTTTGCGGGAGCATAAGTGATTTGTTTAGGAATACGTGCCTTGTGTTTTTGAATAACGATTTAGTTGAAAATGTATGGTGTGAGCATAGCCTCATATTTTTCTTTCAAAATATTGCTGTCTTCTCTTCCTTTCTTTAATCCTAAAATAAGGCAATTTTCCATGTCAGACGTTCTGTATATTTTGCCATTCAATGTCTTAAAATGCGCATTTACAAAGGATTCTATTTCTATTTGTGGTTGTAATACATAAAAATCGTAATTTTCTTCAAAATACTTTTTTACAAAACGATGGATTTCTTGCGTGGCTTTTGCTTTGAATTGCGCTACATTTTCGCTGCTTTGTTCAATATAAGCATACAACACAAAGATAAAATTAATCCGAAAATGTAACACAAAAAGTGTATCTCTATCAAAGACTCGATTTTCAAAATGACGATTTTCTTGTATATTTGTTTCTGTATCAAATTCAAAATGGTCGGCAGAATCTGTGAGGTTTTGATGGTTTATATAGCCTTGAATGAAAAAATTAGGGCTAATGTTGTAGCCTTCGGTCAATTCATCTCGATAGCGAATGTGGGATTTTTGTTTTCCATCATGAAATAAATTGATGTTGTATTGAATCACATTTTTGGCGTAAGTGTGTTGTTTATAAATACTATTTTTGGAAAAAGGGGTAGTATCTTTGTAATATTTAGAATCGCCAATATAAAAAATGCTGTCAGGATTGAACAAAGAATTCATTTCAAAAATATGGTCAGCGATTTTGCCATCAGGTTGAATTTTCATTGAATTGATATGTTTGCCCTTGTCTGTGAGCAACTTATCTATCATATCTTCAAACACAATATTGTAATTTCGACACAAAATATATTCTGCTGCACCTTGCTTTGTGCTGCCCATATCCCTTTTTTCAAAATACGCAATGAGTTGCAGCAGTAATTTTTTAAATTTATCTTGAAAATATTGATGCCTGATTTGCTTCAAAGTTCGTAGAGACTTTCTGTCAAAATCGCTATCAAGTCGCTGATTTACAACATGTTCTATCGAAATATGGAAACCATATTCTGCCTTAAAACGCTGCAAAAGCCCCATATAAATTTTCAACAACTCATCTTCATGGTTTTGCGTTTTTTGTTTTTGATGCGTTTCGAGATAAATAGGCGTATTTCCTTGAAAAATAGGCGTTTGCTTCCGAATCGTTTTTGCCCAATTTGTTTTTTGAAAATGCTGTTTTTCGTTTTCTTTTTGTTTAAAAATAATGAGTTCCCTATTTTCTTGATAAAAACGCAGCAAACTAAACACTAAATCTAATTCGCTTACCTCTGTTTGTTCCAAATTGGAAAGTAAGTTTTTGGTATTTGCATCTTCGCTTATCGTGGTTTCTGCATTTCGGGCTTGAAACTCCCGCAAAGACAGGTAAAAAATAAAAGCAAAACGATGAATAAAATCTATTTCTGATTTACTACTTGATTGATTTTTAAGGAGTTCTAACGCATTTTCTGCTGCCAAATCTTGCACAAGCAGTTTGCCAAATACTTTTTGTTCCTTGTCTGCAAATATTTTGGGTAAAATGATTATCGTTTCGTTTGTGTCGAAATGATTGTAGTAGCCTACGTAGTTTACTTGTACTTCTCCCTTTTTTTTGTAATAAAGGTAGTCAGTCGGCAGCAATTTTTCGAGGATATTTGGGGCGTAATCGCATTGTTCTATCAAGATTTTCATGGC
>JAAFHL010000018.1:14601-29418 GCA_013298365.1 Bacteroidota bacterium
TAGGTAATAATTTTTGAAGTACTTCGATAGGATAAGGATAGTTTTTTATAAGAAATTTCATTTTTTATTTAAAAATATGTTGATTGTGATAGTTTAAAAAATCGGGATTGGGCAAAAACTTTTGTGGTAAATTAATACTTTTTCCATCAATCTTTTTGAAATTTTCTTCAAGAAAAGGATTATTTTTTTCTTTCATAATTCGTTCTGAAATTTTGATGGTGTAGTCAGGCATTATTGTTATTAAGCCTCTATCAAAAGCCTTATCGTGTATAGCATTCAAACACAAGCCATTAGAAGGATTTAATCTATTTGTTTCATCATCTGCCCAAGGAATTATATGACTTGCAATTAATAATTCTTGTGTACTGATACCCGAAATGGCGCAAGTATTTGAATAGGCAGAAAGAACAATTTTTCTGAATAATGTTTGATTTACTCTTATTTTTACAAGTTGCTGTTTTGTTTGCCCCGTATAATCGAAAATATCTATTAACTCTTCACTAAATTTATTTTCAATCGTAGTTCCTTGATACTTTGCTAAAATCTCCTCGCTCTCAAACATTAGGGTTTCTCTATCATTTATAAACTCATCAAATATTGGTTTACACTGTTTTATGCCACCTGTTAATCCTTTTATACCTCTATTTTGGTGAAAAGGGTCCACAGAAGCAAAATTTACCAACCTCATAGCAACCGCAGAAGATGTTCTACCCATGAGTTTGGCAAGTGCAATGATTTCTTTATTTGTAGCAGACATTTGTCCAAAAGGTAATTTTAAATACAAATTAAATGCTAAAATAAACTCATCTCGTGTCCAATTTTTTCTTTGCATGTTAGTGTTTTTATATATCTAAATAACCAACTATTAAGGGCTACAATCTGCATTATCAAATATGCGATTTACTACTACAAATTCTTGCAATGTATTGATATACATCTTCAACTGTATCTAATGATTTATTCATGTAATGAGCGAAATATGTGCCTCGATTGCGGAATTTTTGGTCTGTTATATCGTATGAAATCTGACAACTATTTAGATTCCATCTATCAAAAATAAGTAACTCTGTATCCGAATTTTGATTTGTCTTTAATGTAAGACGAATAGCAAAACCTCTTGCATTAAGGGAATCTTTAACAGATTCATAAATGGGTTCTAACACCAAAAATGCAGCCCTCTCTTTTTCTTGAAGTTCTTTTCGCCTCAAGTCTTTTTCAAGTTGAATGGATTTCTCCTTTTCAGTAACAAGTTGTTCAAAATCTTTCATAAATTTAAAATATTATTGTGATAGTATTATAAATACAATGTGCAAAATATACATCTTGCGAAATATGGCTTTCTCATAAAAATGTGGCACGATTTTTTTGCAAAAAAAGCAATAAAATCGGCGTTTCGGCTTCGCTCAACGTTCGCTGTCTCAAAATATAAAACATTTTTTGTAAGAAAGCCATATCTTGCGAAAGTAAAAATATGTATAGATAACTATCGTATAAATTCATTTTTAAGGCAAACAAAGCGATTTTTCATTTTTGGATAGTAATTTATTTATATTACCTACTACAAAATATCTATCCTCATTTATATTATGGTTGTATTTATGCGTTTCTACAAATGTCTCATTTATTTCATTTACAAATTCACGCTTGTATTAATCCTAAACCAAGTCCACCACAACCTGCAAATAAATCTGCAAATCTGTATTTATTTTCCGCATTCTTAAAAATAGTTCGTTCTTTTTCCCAAATAGTCATTTGTTGTTCCTCTACCTTAGTAACATTTTCATTCAAATCTTGATTTAGCATAAAAAAAAACATATTAGTGATTAATGATAATAAAAGGCAAAACTACTGCTTTACCACAACTGTTAGATACTCCTCCCAGCCCTGTATATAAACGTAGTCAATATTTGTAATAAAGTCATGGATTTTTATTTTTTGACAATTTTCTATGGCTAATCCATATTTTTCGGCTTCTACTAAAATTTCAAAACAAGTACCACACAAGTTTTCTACGATTGTAGGTACTTTGTCTGTTTTTGTCAGAGAAAAACCATAATAATCTGGGTTTTGTGTTTCCCAAATATAGTCAATAACCTTGTAATAACCATTCAAAAATGAAACATAGCCCTCTTTTTCAGGAATTTTGGGCAGATATTCTTCTGCTATCAAGATTTCTATGATTTCATCAGTTATTACTAAAGTTTTTATATCTTCCATACTTCTCAAAAAAAATAATTTCACAAATATACCTTAATCCAACAACTCTGTCTCCAAAATATGCCGAAACTTGCGCAAAATAGCAATAATTTGCAGCAACTCTGCTTTGTATTAATCCCACAAATATACATCTTTCTTATATTTCTACAAAAAAAATGCGAATAAAAAAAATATTCGCATAAAAGTAGCTAAAAAGTATATTTTTTTAGCTATCAATGAAAATAATAGCCCCTATCCTCTACTTTTTGCTTGAATACCCTTCTACAACTGGCAAAAATCTTAAAACCCAAAATAATTACTTTTTGAGGTAGCCTTCTAAGTACGAGTTGTAAAAAAACTAATAAAATAATTTAGTATTAAATAAATGATTATCATATAGTTAGTATAACTTTCAACTCTCCACTTTTAACTATCAACTACTTATAATCAAATACTGTCCTAACAAATAGCTAATTCATTATTTACTTTACCATTACACTTCCCAAGCTCACCCAATCCTTATGCTCAGGCGTATAATACAAATAGGCAGAAGCCGCAGGTGCGTAAAAAGTACCTGAAAATTCCGTTTTCAAGTCCAAAGAAAAAGTTTTTGTTTCCGCAGGATTCATAAAACGATAATACACAACTAAGGTATTTTGACGCATTTCGTAGAAATCAAAAATGCCTTTTTCTTGCAATTCTTTGAGCTGCCAAGGCTGTGCCGAAAGCCCCGAAGGAAGGGGGATTTCGGCGATTGTCATGGGCTGCAAATCATTTGTTTTGTTGGAAATGTTGGCTGTAAGTCGCAAGGTTTCCCCCATTTTTGCCGTATTTTTGAGGAGTTTTGTCGTTAAATCAATGGCGCATTTTTCCGAAGATGCAGGATTTACTTTTTGCCACTTTGCTGAAAAGGTAAAAGGAATCGCTTTTTCAATGCCTTGCCATTCTATGCGAATCAAGTGTTTTCCTTTTGTCAAAGCACTTGTAAAATCATTGATTATCACATTTTTGCCTGTTTGTGTTTGAAATTTTTGGCTACTTACCCGCTGTCCATCTACATACAAAATAACGGTGCCATTAGGGGGAACAAGCGGTTTATATTGCTGCTGATAGGCAATCAAAGCCCGTAACGCCATGACAGTCGCACTTGCATTGCCAAAATGCCCATTTCCTTGACGGGATTGTACGATATATTGTAAGCAAGTTTGGATTTTTTCGCTATTAATTGTCTCATTTTTCAAAAAAGCCATCAAAGCTAAGGCATAACTTTCTACTTTGTAGCCATTTCCCGAAGAACCACAGGCTGTATAGGTTTTATCATTGTCAAAAGCCTGTAATTCTGTCCACATTTTTGTCAAAAGAACATCTGCCTCTGCTGTTTTACCATAATTGAGTAAGGCATTTGCTACCAAACCTGCCATATACGGGTTGTTTTCCTTTTTTGCTGCCTTGTAACATTCCATCAGCTCTTTTTCAAAGCCCTTATCGCCAATTTCACTCATCGCATATATCACAAAAGGGTCTATTACCCCTTTGTTTGCCTTGCTAAACCCATCAACGGCTTTCATATTTAAGACAAAATTCCCATTGCCATCTGTACGAGAATGAAGCCATTTTTTTGTTCTTGCTACCATTTCCTTGTCCACACCGCCATAGACTTTTTGCATTTCTATAAATTCCATTAGCCCATAAGCCGTCAAACCTTCATGTGCAGGGTCATTCCCAAACCATTCAAAACCCCCTGTTTTACACTCAAAAGAAATGAGCCTTTTGTAGCCATTTTCTATCATTTGTAAGGCTTTTTGTTCGATTGCAGGATTTTTGACATTATTTTCTCTCAACAACTGCAAGACCAAAACATTGGGAAAAGTGGCACTTGTGGTTTGTTCAAAACAGCCATGCGGCTCTCGCAAAATGCCTTCCATGCCCGCCAAAATACCGCCTATCAAAGACGGATAGCCAACTATCTCCGCAGAAAGCGTGTTTGCTATCGGATTTTCAATGTTAATTTCAAAGGTTTTGGACAAAGTTTGGTCAGAAATAGAAATCATTTCGGGAAAACCCGCCGCAGAAAAGGAGAGGTTTTTGCTGATACGGTCATTATAAATACTACTTTGCCAATTCAAAAGAAAAGGACTTTCTACATTTCTATCTTGAATGAAATATTTTCTTTCAATCGTAATGGCTTGATTTGCAGGAATATCTAACAAGGAATCCGCAAATAAAGGCATCATGTTTTTAGGTGTTCTCAAATGCAAAACGCCCTCTTGCACCGAATCTGTATGATTGACAAAAGTAATTGGAACGCTTAATGTATCGCCAACGGTGGCAGTAACAGGCAAAGAGAAAGAAATATCCAAAGGCATTTGTGTATAAAAAACGCTTTCACCACGTCCTGCAAGCCCATTTTCCGAAAAACCTTCGGCAATGATACGGAAAGAAGAAATATTGTCTGAATTGTAAAAAGTCAAATTTGCCTTGCCATTTGCCCCAAGCTGCACATTTCCATTCCAATAAATCGTGCTACGAAAATCGTTTCGCACCGCTACATTGTCGCTTCTGTCATAGACAATGGCAGGAAAAGTGCGTGCAACATGGAAATTGTAGGTTTTGCCTTTTACAGCAGGATAAGCAATAGGATAAATATGTCCCTGCCCCCCTTCTATTTTGAAGGAAAAAGGGATATTTACCCAAAATTTTATTTTCTTATCGCCTTGTGTGGCTGGCTCAAATTCCAATTCGGCAATATGCGCTTCTACGGCTTTTATCAAAATAGGATGCCCTGCTTTGGGCGGAAGATGGCGTATATATTTCCCATTTTCATCTATCAAAATACGAAAAACCAAGTTTCCTTCGATACTTGCTTCCCTTGCAGTTGGCGGATAGCCAATATTTTGCTGCACATTGCCTAAATTTAAGACACGAGGCTGTTTTGCACTAGGAATGAATTTAGTAGGGTCGGGTTCATCGGGATTGTTTTGAATTTCTGGTTTGGCAGGTGTTTTCGGTTCTTGAATAAATGCAGGAGCATCACCCACTTCCTCACCCATTACAGGTTTTCCATTTTTATCTACAAGTGGCTTACCATCTTTGCCTAAAGGTGGTTTTCTTTCGGTTTGTGTTGTGCCTACTTTCGATTCAGTTTGTATGCTTATAGGCATATTTTTCTCCTCATGTTTTTGCTTTTGTTCGGGAGTCATTTTGGATAATTTGGCAGCCTCTAAGTTCGCTTCTTGCATCGCAAATTCATCATTTTTCAACTTGGTATTTGTATTTGATGTCGCTGCTTTTGAAGCCACTTTATAATCTCTTATAATAACGTCTTCTCCACAATCTTTGCAATCGAAATGCGGCATTTCCTTTCTCAACTCCTCTGCATTGAGATAAGAAGCTCGCCCTTTTTCAGTAGTTGTAGGAGTTGTATTATTGCTCTTGCTCATGGGAGGAAGGACAGGTACAGGAGAACTTTTACCATTAGAAGTGCTTTGAACGGAATAAGAAACCTCTTTTTCATATCTTGGTACAGGCGTTGTCGTAATTGAAACCGTATTTTGCGCTAAATTTAGGCTATCTTGTAACAGAAAAACGACAGAATCGGGATAGCCTGATATTTGCAAGGTTTGACTTGCATAGCCTTTGTAAGCTACGTGGAGAAAATTATTTTCTCGCACAATCGTAGGGGGAAAAGAAAATTCGCCTTTTTCATTGGCGGTTGTTTGACTTTTGCTACCATTTGTCCATTCCAAAAAACTATAAGGCAAGGTTTTTCCTGTAATTGCATCTCTTACAACGCCTTTTATGCTTCTTTTTTGGTAGGAAAAAGCAGGTATTTTCGCTTTTTCTTGCAAAATAGTTTTCCATGAAAACCTGCGCCAGCCCGAGGTAAGCAATAATAAATCAAGGGCTTGTGCAGATTTTGGGTCATTTTCGTCCCAAAACAAACGAGGTTCTCCTACTTTGCCTGTAATTTCCGATTCAAACAACATCCAAGTGAGCAAGTGCGAAGATTTGTCGTCTGCAAAAGAAAGAAAAGCATCATCTGTAACCGCAAGCGAAACATTTCCTGCCACAGGCTGCCCATTTTCATTGGTCAATTCTACAGAAAGGTTCACTTTTTCACGTGGCATATATTTTTGCTTATCCGTTTTCAGCTTGATATGCAGTTGTTTATCTCGATTTACAAAGACCAAACGCTCGGCTTGTGGCTGCTTTTGTGGGTCAAAAAGGGTGATGTGCGCCACGCCCGCAGGCATTTTGTCCAACGGAATTTGATAGGTATTTTCGCCTTTTTGGGCTTGCAAAGTCCCTACATGATAGTTTTCCCCTCTTACACTTGCAAAAATGCCGATTTCTCCTTTTTGTGGCGCAAAAATACGGGTATAAATATAAAACTTGTCCGTTTTTTCGATAGAAAGGGCATAACTTGTTGCCAAAACTTGTGGCAAAGGATAGCTAATTTCAATGTCTTGCGGCTCGGTGATATGTGCTGTGTAAGATTCGCCCATTTTTCCCTTCAAAGAAAAAGTCCCAAGCCCTCGCTGAAAGCTCTCAAAATCAGCTACTTTCATGCCTTTTTGATTAGAAACATAGCCTTTCACATCTGTTGCTTTTCCATATTCATTTACGGCACGAAAAGCGATTTTTTGTTGCGCATTTGCGACAAAATCGCCTCCTTCTGGGAAAAATTGTATGTCTATTTTTTGCAAAACAATCGGCACAGAACGAGAAATTGCCTCCTTTTTTCCTTCATAATCTATGACAATGTTGAGCAAAGCATCATTTGTTTGCAAATCTTGGGGCAGTTGAAAACGAATATCAGCCTTTCCTTCGGCATTTGTGGTCGCATTTGAGGCAAGGAAATCTACGCCAGAGAGTTGTATTTTGTAGGAAAAAGGGAAATTTTTTAAGGGCTGATTTTCATTATTTTCCAAGGAAAGTGTTGCGTGGGCAGTTGCGCCTTTGCCATAGCCTTTTTCAGCAAAATCCAATTTCATTTTGAGGCGAGGCAAAATGATGGCTTGCACCGTAATTTCCTTGTCAAAAATCGCAGGAAAGGAGTCATTTTTTTGCCAATTTGTATAGGCTTTCAAATGATAAATGCCGCCTACTGCCGCTGTTGCAAGGCTTATATCGCCTGTCGCCGCCCCTTTTTCGATGGGCAAAGCAAAATCCATGACTTTTTTGCCCTCAGGATTCCACCATTCTATATACAAAATTTCGCTGCCAATGTGTGTGGAAAAATCGCTTGCATTGCGAACATGCGCAGCAAACCAAATTGTTTCACCAGGACGATAAAAGGGTTTGTCGGTTTGTAGATATACTTTTTCTTCGGGCATATTTGCCTGAAATTGAGCGTATATTTTTGCTATTTCTGCCAACCAAGTAGGAATAGGCGCATGAAGTGCAGCGAATAAGCTGAATGTTAGACAGATAGCAAGTGTGGGAAGTAGAATTTTTTTCATGGTAGTTCTTTATTTCTCGCAGATTACACAGATAAAAAGCAGATTTTCGCAGATAGATAAGAATATATTTTGCGAGAAATTCCATAAAACCATGATACTATTTTTTAGTAGTGTACATACTAATATGGTACAAAAATAAACTGGGCTTCTGTTTCTGTAATCAGAAAAATACAGGCTTTTATTTCTGCATCGTTATAAGTTGCTTTAAAATCTTTGAGTTTTTCCCGCAGAATGAGTTTTCTTTTCTCAAATTCTTCAACAAAAGACACAAAGAAAAACCAGTTTAACTCTATTTCCTCTCGATTAAAAATGGGTTTACCTATCTCTACCCACTCGTGTGAGGCGACAAAAATGGGAAATTCTGAAATATCTTCCTCAATCACTTTCTTTGCCACAAAACGCAGCGATTCTTTCACTTTTTCAAAATCGTTGTACAGCGATTCTAAAATGGTATCTTTATCTGTCATATTTGCTAAAATTTCTGCAAAAATAGGCTTTTATTTTTATTTTTCTTGTTTTCCCTATTTCTATCACCTAAAAACCCCAAATAATAGGATAATATTCCTATATTTTAAAAATTAAAATAAACCACATGCAAGGGGGGCGCATTTTAATGCTATATATTTGGAAAAACAAATTTTTCTTCGTATTTTTGCAAAATATTTCAACAATATCTCAATCGAGTTTAATTTATTTAATTCATTATGGATAGAAAACTTCGAATTCTCTTTGTTACGTCCGAGATAGAGCCTTTCTTAAAAATCACTTCTGCTGCGGATTTGATACGTACTCTCCCGCAAAAGCTACAGGAAAAAGGACACGACATACGCATTTTTATGCCCAAATTTGGGGTAATAAATGAACGTCGAAATCGTCTGCACGAAGTTGTAAGGCTCTCCGGAATCAATATCAAAGTCGCTGGAGAAGAAAAACCGCTCACCATTAAAGTTGCCTCTATTCCAAATGCCCGTCTTCAAGTATACTTCCTTGACAATGAAGACTATTTTAAGCGTAAATCTACCCTTACAAATCCGACAGATAATACTTTTCACCTTGACAACGATGAACGTGCCATTTTCTTTTGCAAGGGCGTTATCGAAACCGTAAGAAAATTAGGTTGGTCTCCAGACATTATTCACTGCCACGACTGGATGACTTCTTTTCTCCCATTATATCTCCGCACACATTATCAAAATGACCCGATGTTCCGTAACACCAAAATTGTTTTTACTTTGTATAAAAACGACTTTGAAAACGAAAACGTAGGTAATTTCTTGGATAAAATGCGGATAGATGGCATTAATGATGAGACATTAGACAATTTTGGCGAAAATAACTATATCGGTTTGTGTAAAGGCGGTATTTCTATGTCTGATGCAGTTACAAAAGGACATGCAAGCATTAATGAGACCTTAGAATCTCATATTAAGGCAGGCAAAAGCGGCGAAAATGATGTGTTTATTGATGCGGACCAATCGGACTATGCAGAAAAATACCATCAACTCTATGCAACTATCTCAAATTAAGTTGTTTTTGGCGAATGTTGGAAGAAAAATAAGTTGAAATGATGATTCTTTTAACATAGAAAAGCTAAAAATAATATAAAAGATACGTTATACGATAACACCTTGTAAGAAATTTTTCTTGCAAGGTGTTGTTTGTTTGTACTTGCTCGGGTTAAAAAAAGGGTAATTAACTTGTAGCATCGTAGCACATTGACAACGAGGTATTAATTTCCTGTAAAAACAGGCTTTCTTTTATCCAAAAATGCCTGAACGCCTTCTTTATAATCTGCCGTTTCCCCTGCAAGTACTTGATAATCTCTTTCGGCAAGTAGCTGTTGTTCAAGGCTTTGAGAAAAAGAAAGGTTTAACAATTTTTTGGTGTAACCCAAACCCTTTGTAGGCATTTGTGCCAACGTTTCGGCTATTTTGAGCGATTCTGCGGCAAAAACATCATCAGCAAAACATTTGTAAATCATGCCCATTCCTTCGGCATCACGTGCCGAAACCTTTTCACCGAGCATCATCAAAGCCGTTGCTTTTTGCATACCTATAAGACGAGGCAGAAAAAAAGTACCTGCACTGTCAGGAATCAAACCTATTTTGGAAAAAGCCTGAATAAAATTGGCACTTTCTGTTGCCACACAGATGTCGCAAGCCAACGCAATATTTGCTCCTGCTCCTGCTGCAACGCCATTGACCGCTGCCACAATCGGTTTTTCAATCGTCCGCAAACGGGTGATAATGGGATTGTAAGTTTGTTCCACAATGCCTTTCATGCCGGGTCCATTTGGGTCTATCGCCTCATTCAAATCTTCCCCTGCACAAAACGCTTTGCCCTCGCCTGTGAGGTAAATCGCCCGCACGTCGGCATTTTCGGCAGCATCGTCTAAGGCAGCCTGCAATTCTTTCGCCATTTCTACCAAAAAGCTATTGAATGCCTTGGGACGATTGAGCGAAATTCGAGCTACGCCTTGTTGAATTGTATAAAGAATATGATTCATAAGTAACAGTTATCAGTTAGCAGTTATCAGTTATCAGTATTAATAGTTTGATAATTAGTGTTTTATATTGACTTTACAACATAAACTAATGTTAAAACCAATACTTATTTTATAAAAACATTGTTAAAAAATCTTTGAGTTGCTTCAATTCTATGATTTCATCTTTGCCAAAATCAAATATTTCACTTCTATGTTTCATGACATTTTCCCATTTTGTGAAAGCATCTTTTCTGTTTTTCTTTTCCAAAGTGTCATATCGCTGATAGTGATTTATCCATAATTTCACTAAATCCTTGTCTTTCAATGCCTTTTCGCCTTGCAAATCCAAACAAGTTGGTAAGTGCTTATCTACACAATCTGCAAGTTCAGAAGACCTTGATTTTATAGCTTTTAGCACATCTTCAATTTCGCCCATCTCATTCAAACCCACAAAATGACAGGCAACTTGTGTCTCTATTCCATCTACAATTAAAGGACAAAACTGATTGATTTCTGTGATATTTTGCACCCAAGTTACGGTTCTTTCTATTTCATTTTGTGCTTCTTGTGCAGCTAAAGAAATCGCATTATTGATTTGTTGTATTCTTTGTTCAATCGAAAAAGTATCTAAATCCCAAATAATGCCGATTTTTTCACAGTTGCCTTTGGTAATTTCTGTAAAAATATCCGAAATACTCTCTTTCAAGCCCGTAGGCTGTTCTATATTCGCTTCTGCACTACGAAAATACCAGTCAATATCTTCATTTTCTGCCGATTCAACTTCTATTTCCTGCTCTGCATGTATGTGGCGAATGATTGCCTCAAAGGTAAATTTGTCGCTATCGTGTTCTACAATGATGAAACTTTTTGCCATATTTATTCGCCTCTAAATGGGTTATTTTTTACAATTTTACGATGCAACATATTCATATTCATTTTGATAGCCGTAATCTGTTGTGTTTTGGCATGACGAGCCATTTCAAAATAATGACAAACTTCTGCAAATTCAACGTTTTCTTTCACTAAGTCCATTGCCACATCATTATAAGCCCGTATCATCTCCAAACTATGCGAAGTCGCAAAAATCTGTACCTCATATTCCTTCGCCAACAATAGCAAAGCCCGCCAAAAATCTCTTTGATGGTCGTGATGAATGCCATTTTCTATTTCGTCTATGAGGAGAATGCCTTTTGCTGCTTTGATTATATGGAGAATGTAGTAAGCCATTTTATTCATTGCATCTCCAAAGAAGCTAAGCGGCAAATATTTTTCGCCCTTTCTAGCAATGTGTAACGATAGTGGATTAGCAGAATAGGTTTTTATCCCTTCTATGCTTGGGTCAATGATTTGAAAAGCATTTAGTAAAATCGCATCTTTTCTATTATAGTCTAATTCTTCGTAGGCTTTTACCAAATTTAGACTTGACATCTCATATTTAGTAGGCAGAAATTCAATGGGTATAATATGCAATTTTTCAAGTTCATAGCTTGCTATCTCACTCCTATCTATACCTCCATGAGTAGCGATATAATATTTCCCAAAATAGTATTCTGCCACTAAATTCCAATTATCAATCCTAAATTTCACAAAATCTGCATCAGTATTATTTTTTATTATTGAAATATTTTTACTTGAATCTTGATTCCAAAATAAGTTATCAAATATTTTTTGCGATAAGTAGCCCCTATACTTATCTAACTCAAATTGCCTAAACCGAAAAATATTTTTTATAGGTTCGCCTAAGGGATTTCCACACACCAAATATATCGCCTCCAACAAAGCCGTTTTTCCTGCATTATTTTCTCCGCCCAGCACATTAATCAACGAAAAGCCTGAAAATTCAGCCTTCTCAAAGCAACGAAAGTTCTCAATAGAAATAGATGTCAGCATAGTTGTATTTGCGTAAATTTGGGCAAATATACAGCTTTTTGCTATTATGTAGCGAAATTCCCTTATATTTGTCATGCTTTTCCCAAAAGGAAAGCCGCAATTTTCTACATTTATTCATGAAAAAAGTAATCATTTTACAAGGTTTACCTGCGAGTGGCAAATCCACCTATGCAAAACAGTTGGTGAAAGACAATGTCGGTATGTACAAAAGGCTTAACAAAGATGACCTGCGTGCCATGCTTGATGTGGGAAATCATTCGTCCGCAAATGAGAAATTTGTGGAAAAAGTACGGGATTTGATGTTGATTGAAGCCTTGAAAGAGGGGAAACATGTGGTGATAGATGACACAAATCTTGCTGACCGTCCTGTAGAAAGGATTCGGAATGTGGTGCAAAAATATCGAACAGATACGAATGAACAAATAGAAATTGAAATTAAAAATTTTGAGATTTCGCCAGAGGAAGCGATTGCAAGAGACGCAAAAAGAGGCGAGGCATCGGTGGGCAAAAATGTGATTATGCGCATGTATAAGCAACATATTCTCAAAGATGAGCGTGGACCGCATTATAAGGCGCAAGACAAAACGTTGCCGCCTGCGATTTTATGCGATTTAGATGGCACTTTGGCAATTATCAAACACAGAAGTCCTTTTGATGGCAAAAGTTGTGGGTCGGACGAGTTAAATGAGCCGATTGCCGAGATTTTGAAAACCTATCGTGCCAATGGAAATGCCATTATTTTTATGTCGGGCAGAAATGAAGATGCCCGAGAAGCCACTACGGAATGGCTTCAAAGGCATGATATTCAATATGATGGGCTAAATATGCGCCCGGACAAAGACATGCGCAAAGACAGTATTCTCAAAAAAGAATTATTTGAAAAATATGTGCAAGGCAAATATTTTGTGCGTTTTGTGTTAGATGATAGAGACCAAGTTGTGCAGACTTGGCGTTTGGAATTGGGCTTGCCTTGTTTGCAAGTCAATTATGGCGATTTTTAAAGCGTTATTGCGCCAAAATATTATCCAACACCTCTGCTAATTTTGCATCAGAAGGGCGAGGCGGCACATTTTCTATGATAATTCCTTTTTTATCCAAAATCAAATAGGTGGGAAAACCCGTAATGCCATAAGCTTTTGCCACAGGGCTATCAAAATCCCCTGCTTGATGTACATGTGTGCCAATGCTGCGAATGTTAAGGCGGTCTAAGGTTTTAGTCCAATTCTCTTCTTTTTCATCTAAATTTACTTTGAGAAAAACAATGCCTTTTTGCGTGTATTTCTCTTCCAATTTCTGCGCATTTTCCATCATCAATTCTCGCAAACAAGGGCCACACCAGCTACTCCAAAAATCTAACATCACAATTTTTCCTTCAAAATCAGACAAAGAAACGGTTTTTCCACTCAAATCTGTGGCAGTTAAATTAGGTGCTTTTTTGCCTTTTGCCATGATTTGTTTTTCTGCATAATTGGCTTTCAAACGATTCACAATGTTGGGATTAGGACATTGAGCCAAGAAAATTTGATATTCTCTCTGTACCGTACTATCCATTTCTCGAAAACAAGCATCAAGCAATTCTGCACGAACTGTCCATGTTGCTCGCCCAGTTACCATCATTTTCGCTAATTCATAACGTTCTATGTCGCTATATAACTTTTCATTTCCTCCCTGTTTTGCTCTTTTTACCAAATTGTAATAAGTTTGCATCACTACATTTCGTACCTCATCTTGATACGAATCTGAAATCCAATATTTATCTATGTTAATGGCGATAGTATCCATATAACCCAAAAAATCTTTGGGCAAAGGCACACTGTCATATTCCATTTTATGATTGGTAGCATATATAAATTGTAACATTTGTTTGCGTTGATAGGGGCGGTATCTATATTCCAGCCGATAATACAACTTAAAATTTTCGCTCACTTCGGGGTGCTGCAAACAATATTTTTCAAAAACAGCGAGCCGCTGTTTATAGGTTTCTTCTATTACTTTTGCTGCTTCTACAGGCAGTAAGTCAGGACTTGCTTTAGGCAATTTGGGCGTTAAACGCTCATTTTCCACTATCCAAAGGCAATGTGCAGCCCCACGTCCACTTGCTTGAATCGTGGAATCTTCTTTGCCTACCTGCAAAGTCAAAAAAACGCTGTCGCCTGCGTCATAAAATAAATCCCAAGAATTATCGCTGTTCTCAATACGAAATTGTTTGCCCTCGTCAAGCTGCAAATCAAAGCGAAAAAACCCTTTGTCATCTAATTGTATAGGCGGAATTTCAGCCCATTCCCACTGATTAAAATGCACAAGTTCCACATCTTTGGACGTTGGGGAGAGGATTTTGCCCGAAATAATTGTGTGTTTCAAGGGCTGTGCCATCACTGCAAAGCAAAGCAGAGATAGCAAAATGAATGATACATGTTTCATGTTTTGGTGTGTAAATAAACTGAGATGCAAGTAAGGATTTTTTAAGCTATTTTTCAAAAATATATCCCATACCCTATGGCTTTGGAACGAGTGAAAAATAACTTGTTAAGGTTGTCCATTCTGCAAGAATCCAGAAAACTGCTAATGAATCACTTAGCTTTTCTGGATTCTTGCAGAATGGTTATCTTATTTTTCACTCGTTCCTTTCTCATAAAAAAAATAGTTTTGTAAAAATAGCTAATTTTACCACAAAGTTCACAAAGGATTCACAAAGAACACAAAAATGGATAGAAAAACAGCCTACTTTGTGTTCTTTGTGTTAGCTTTTCTTTGTGAACTTTGTGGTTTAAGTTTTTATGAGAA
>JAAFHL010000180.1:0-6815 GCA_013298365.1 Bacteroidota bacterium
TTAGCCTATTTGGTAAACGGCGCACCTGGAACACCGAAAGGGGATAAGTTGAAAAATCCAAATAAACTACACAAAATCAGTATGTTGCATTTGGCTGACAAAACACTGGGCTACGCAAGTTGCAAAATGGATTATCTTATTTTCACAAACGGAAAAGCTTTAGAACCTTAATAAATTTCTCGCAGATTAACACAGATTATATTTGCGAAAATCTGTGTCTTAACATCTGCGTTCATCTGCGAGAACCAAAACAAAAATATGAAAAAAACAATCTTTCTACTGCTCATGTCCTCATTTTTTTTGAGCCTACAAGCCCAAAAAAGTCCCATTTCTTTCCAAAAAACGGAATTATACGAAGAAAATAATGCAGCAGAAATTCCCAATATCAACGGTTTTACCGCCTTGAATCTATATCATGATGATGTGGACAACAGCGTATGGGTATCGCCTGAAAAACAATGTGTTACCATGAAATTGAATACAGAATTTGCGCAAGATGGCAAGTATTCTCTTCAACTAAAATGGGACAAAATCGAAGGCGGTTGCAAATGGATAGGCATGGGTTTTGGCTGGAATGGATGGGAACCGAAAGAACTGAGTCTGGTTGCAAATGATGCTGCCATTCAATTTTATGTTCGCAGCCTTAAAGATACGCTAAAATCCCTTCCATGGGCGATTGCGCTTGAAGATTATAGTGGTGTACAGGCTTATACAGGTTTTTCCAAAGACTATTTATCAGAACCTATTACTGTGGCTAAATGGACAAAAGTTACCATTCCAATTACCCGTTTTCCCATAGAAGCGTATGATTTGGATTTGACTTTGGTCAAGCAATTTATCATTCAATTCGATGCGCAAGGAGAGGTATTAGTAGATAATTTTACGATTGTGCCTTTGGAAAAAAAGCCAACTGATGTGCTTATTTCTCCTAAATCTACAGGCATGAATGATAATATGGAACTTATTCTAGGCAATATTCCTACCGAAAAAAAGATAGGTTTGATGGCACAAATTCCTCAAAAAGAAGAACTTAGCACAGAATTAAGTATAAATGACAGAATTGATGCCATTGTCAAAAATATGACCGTAGCAGAAAAAGCGGGGCAGATGACACAAATTGATTTGGGCGTAATTTCTGTGGGAGGAATTTGTCAAATTGAGCAGCCGCACCGACTTGATGAGGCAAAATTGAAAAAAGCCATTTTAGATTATAAGGTAGGTTCTATTTTGAACTGTGGCTGTGGAACAGGCACTTTGGAAATCGAAATGTGGCGTAAATTTATTACCCGAATACAAGAAGAAGCTGCAAAAACACGCAGCAAAATTCCTGTTTTATATGGCGTTGATGCAGTACATGGGGTAAATTACACGATTGGTGGCACACTTTTTCCACAACAATTGGGGCAAGCAGCGACTTGGAATCCTGAATTAGTTGAAAAAGCAGCACAAGTTACGGCGTATGAGTGTCGTGCCTCCTTCATTCCTTGGAATTTTTCACCTATTTTGGATATTGCGAGACAGCCCTTATGGTCTCGTTTTTTTGAGACGTATGGAGAGGACTCTTATCTTGCTAAAACCATTGGAAAGGCTGCTGTTCAAGGGTATCAAGGCAAAGATTTGAGTTCCCCATACAGTGTGGCGGCTTGTGGAAAACACTTTTTGGGTTACAGCGTTCCTTTAAGTGGCAAAGACAGAACGCCTGCTTATCTTTCACCAAGAGACTTGCGTGAATATTTTGTACCCACTTTTGAAGAGGCAATAAAATCTGGACTAAAAAGTGTGATGATAAATTCAGGCGAAATTAGCGGTAGCCCCGTTACTGCGGACTATGATATTTTGACTACCCTTTTGAGAGACGAATTACATTTTGACGGGATTGCAGTTACGGATTGGGGCGATATTGAGTATTTGCACACCCGTCATTTGGTTGCGCCTACGATGAGAGATGCAGTCAAAATGGCAATTATGGCTGGGGTTGATATGAGCATGGTCCCAAATAATTTCGATTTCACGGATTTGTTGATTGATTTGGTGAAAAAAGGAGAAATTCCTGAAAGTCGTTTAGATTTGTCGGTAAAACGTATTTTGAAAGTAAAAATGGAATTGGGTTTGTTTGAAAATCCTGTGCCAAAAGCAAGTGATTATCCTGATTTTGGCTCGCCAAAATTTGCAGAATTGAGCTATCAAGCTGCTTCTGAATCAGTTACTTTGCTCAAAAATGACAAACAAACTTTGCCACTTGCCCCAAATAAAAAAGTATTTCTCTGCGGACCTGCTGCACATTCTTTGAACTTGCTAAATGGAGCTTGGACGCACACTTGGCAAGGTACAGACACTGTTTTTAATACAAAAGGAAAGCAAACCGTTTTGCAAGCCTTAGAAAATCGCTTGGGAAGTGACAATATTACCTTTGCAAAAGGCGCAAGTCTTACTGAAAATATTGATTTACAGGCTTGTGTGAAATCGGCTGCAAATACAGATTATATCGTAATTTGTCTTGGGGAAATGCCTTCTACCGAAATTCCGGGCAATATTGAAGATTTGAATTTGGCACAAGCACAAGTGAATTTGGTAAAGGCAATGGCAAAGTTGAAAAAGCCTATCATTTTGGTAACGATGTTTAATAGACCCATGATTATCAAGGAAATAGTAGGTTTATCAGATGCGATTTTGGCGGCTTATTTGCCTGGCGATATGGGCGGCGAAGCAATTGCCGATATTTTGATAGGGAAAGTGAATCCTTCGGGAAAATTGCCTTTTACTTATCCTTCTGCGGCAGGAAATGTGATGCACTATGACCGCAAATATACCGAAGATCAAGACACGAAATTTGGTACAAATGGCTATCAGCCGCAGTTTGATTTTGGTACAGGATTGAGTTATACTACTTTTGAATACACTGATTTAAAGGTAGATAAACCCATTTTCTCCCAAAAAGACAAAATTTCTATAACGGTAAAAGTGAAAAATACAGGCAAGGTAACAGGCAAAGAAGTCGTTCAACTTTACTACAAAGACAACTATGCAACGATTACCCCTGCTGTGAAAAAGCTCTGTCGTTATAGCAAAATAGAATTGAAAGCAGGGGAGGAGCAAACGGTAACTTTTAGCCTTTCTGCCGCAGACTTTTCTTTTGTTGCCAAAAACTTAAAACGCATCACAGAAGCAGGTGATTTTGACCTGAAAGTGGGGAATCTTACCCAAAAAATAACGTTGAAATAGTTTAATAGAATAAAAATAATGATTACTTTGGTGTATCAATAATCATAATAACCATTCTATCGCAACAATATTTTAAAAAATATATACCATGGAATATGCTATCAAAACGAAAAGTCTGTTCGTTCAAAAGCTATTCAGCGTATTGAGTTACTTTAGGCTGATACAAATCGAATGGAAAAAAACAAGCACTTATACAAAAGAGGCGGAAATCGCACAAGGGGTGCTTGAAGGCTATAGGGAAATGCGGCTTCACCAAAAAAATGGTACTAAACCCAAAACGGGGCAGGGATTTTTGGCAGAAATAAGAAAAGAATTTCCAGAATGACAGAAATACGCATATCCCATTCATTTTCGCAAGCGTTCAAAAAGCTGTACAAAAGATATAAAGGGCTTACTGCCAAAAAGAAGAGCAAAAGAGAGATTCTAAAAGAAATGATAGCAGAATTGTTGCTTGAAGAAGCAGAAAATGAAAAAAAAAGAAGAATAAGAATTGGCTATATCGTTTTAATTTTTCTCCAAAAATATCAAAATGAAAATACTATATCTAAGTCTCATCTTTTGTATGAGCATACTTTTCTTCGGAGGCTGTTATCAGTCGCCACCGCCATTGATAGACCCTAATCAGCAGCCCTTAGACTCGGGCGATATCGTCTTTTCGGGCTATGGTTGGAATAAAAAGTCAAGTGGCTTTCCTGTAGGTCCGGGTCCCAATTTCTTTTCGGGTTCGGATAAAAATGTGTGGCTTGATGCAAATGGGTATTTACACCTCAAAATTACCAAGGAAAATGGGGTATGGAAATCGGCTGAACTCATTTCTACGGCTAATATGGGATATGGCACGTACATTTTTACGGTAGCAAGTAATCTCACAACTTTTGACAAAAAAGTGGTGTTGGGTTTGTTTACTTGGGATGATAACACTTTTTATGAGCAAGGAAACAGCGAAGTTGACATAGAATTTTCTCGCTGGGACAATGGCACAGACACACTTTTGACGACTTTTGGAGTTCAGCCGATTATTTTTGACAATCCCGAGCCATACAATGAGCGAAAAAGCAAGCCTTTGATGCAAGTTAGCACTTTAAAAGGTGTTACAACACATGCTTTTACGTGGAAAAGTGATGAGATAAAATGGGTGAGTTATGTGGGAGATGCTTATCCTGGCACACAAGAAATTGGTAACTGGCGTTTTGATTTGACAAATCAGCCACGTACCAAAATAGAAGGTGGTAAAGTTTCTAATCCCATTGTCATTCCTGCGCCAGGTCAAACCACAAATGCCCGTATGAATTTATGGCTTTTGGGGGGACAAGCTCCTTCAAATGGGCAGGAAGTTGAAGTGGTAATGAAAAGTTTTAAATATATTCCCATGTAGATTTGGCAAAAAACTAAAAATAGCAATTTTTGCCCTGCCACTTAGGAATGTGTAGCGAATAAAATATGAGTCCTATAGAAAAACAACATGCCCATACAAAGGCATGTTGTTTTTCTATTCAATAAAGTTAATTTCACTTATCGAATTAAAGTATTAAACACAAATAGCGATTGTCCATAAAGACAATCGCTATTATATGTTAAGAAGCAAGGACTAGTGTCCGAATAGATTAGTGAGCTTTTTTCTCTTCTTTTTTAGGCTCTTCTTTTTTCACTTCACCTGCTTTAGCGTCAGCTGCTGGCTTAACGTCAGCTGCTTTAGCGTCAGTTTTTTTGGTTGTATCTACTGCAGCTGGAGCTGGAGTAAGTGCAGCGATAGAGTCAGCAACTCTTTTTGCAGCAGCGTCAGAAACAGCTTGAGCGATTGAATCAGCTTTAGCTTTTTCAGCAGCAGCTTGGTCAGCACCACCACAAGAAACTAATGCCATTGTTGCAACTAGTGCTAGAGAGAATAATACCTTTTTCATTGTAAATTAAAATTAAGTCGTTGATGTCTTGAGTTTGTGTGTAGAACTAAATTCTGTTGCAAAGATAAGTGAAGTTTTAATAACTTCCAAATATTTTTTAAGAAATTATTAGAAAAATATTAATAAATCATTAAAAATACATGTTTAGGTAGTAATGGTAAAACATTTTGCCAAATTTATTTTCATTAAGTATTTGATTAATAATAGATTATATAAATATTAGAAAAAAAGTTTTTTTTTTAATATTTAGCTGTAATTTTGTTAATAATTTATAAGAAATCATCGCATGATACCATTTACATATCTAACAAAAATATTCACTGTTGCAGATATTCTGCAACTGCAAAGCCTTGCTATTCGTACCTTTGAGGAAAGTTATGCCGAAAATTCGGACAGCAGCGATATGGAAAAATATATGAATGACGCATTTAGCCTTGATATTTTGGAAAAAGAGCTACAATATCCACAAAGTGCATATTGGGGAATATGGCTAGAAAATAAGCCGATTGCTTACATGAAAATTAATTTGGACAATACGCCGCCTCAATTATTGGGAAAAACCTGCATAGAAGTTCAGCGAATTTATGTATTAAAGGCTTTTCAGGGTTATAAATTAGGAACGTTGCTGATAGAAAAAGCAGAAGAAATGGCAAAACAATATAAAAGGGAATATATATGGTTAGTGGTGTGGGACAAAAATGAACAGGCGATACAATTTTACTACAAAAAAGGCTTTGAAATGAATGGAACTGTGCCTTTTGTATTTGGCTACCATGTAGAAGATGATTGTTGCATGGTGAAAAAAATCATAGATTAAGTTAATAGTTAAAAATGAATAATTAAAAAAATATGATAACTATATAATAATCAATTGTTTAATACTAAACTATTTTATTAGTTTTTTTACAACTTGTACTTATTTTAAATTATTTGGCTAATTTTGGCCCTTATTTAGTAGGATAAAAATTTCTACCCTCATTTTTTGCTGAAAAAAGCGCACCTTTGTCCTGCAAATGAGGTTTCATTTATTACATAAAATTAATCATTTATACATGGAAATCGTAAATATTTTGGCACAGGCGATAATGTATTCACTGCCTGCAGGTTTAGTGCTGTTGGCGGTGCGTTCTGTTTTGTCTTTGCAAATCAAAAAAGAACAATCTACTCGGGAGTTGCAAATTAAAGCGGAGGTATTAAAGCAAAATTTTCCTTTACGCATGGCTGCGTATGAGCGTGGGGTCTTATTTTTGGAGCGAATTTCACCACAGCATATCATTTTGCGGCAGTCGCCTGCAAATCAAAGTGCAGAAGCCTATCACAATGAATTGAATTTTGCAATTCGTAGCGAATTTGAACACAATATCGCACAACAAGTGTATATGACTACACATGCTTGGGCGGCTTTGGTAAATGCAAAAGACAAAACACTTGCATTGATTTTCAATGTTTTACAAGAACTTCCCCCAAATTCAAATGCTTTTGCTTTGGCAAATGGTGTGATTGAGGCATTGAGAGAAGATGAAGAATTGCCCGAAACGCAACAGGCAATTTTGGTCTTGAAAGAAGATACAAATGGCTTTTTTAAGTTGTAAAAAAAGCAAAAGGACATATAAGTTTCTCCCTTATATGTCCTTATATACCTTATATGGTTGCAAAATCAGCTCAACATCTTACGCCAATCCAATTTCGCTG
>JAAFHL010000180.1:6825-8890 GCA_013298365.1 Bacteroidota bacterium
ATATGGTTGCAATAAAAAGCAAAAGTACACATAAGTTTCTCCCTTATACGTCCTTTTATGCCTTATATGGTTGCAATAAAAAGCAAAAGGACACATAAGTTTCTCCCTTATATGTCCTTTTATGCCTTATATGGTTGCAATAAAAAGCAAAAGTACACATAAGTTTCTCCCTTATATGTCCTTTTATGCCTTATATGGTTGCAATAAAAAGCAAAAGTACACATAAGTTTCTCCCTTATACGTCCTTTTATGCCTTATATGGTTGCAAAATCAACTCAACATATTCCGCCAATCCAATTTCGCTGCCACAATCGCACGAAGGTCAGAAATAGCAACTCTTTCTTGTTTCATCGTATCCCTATCACGAATCGTAACCGTATTATCTTCAAGCGTTTGTGTGTCAATCGTTACACAAAATGGCGTGCCGATACAATCTTGACGGCGGTAGCGGCGACCGATTGCATCTTTTTCATCATACGTACACAAATAGTCATATTTCAACTCATCAAAAATTTGGCGACCAATTTCAGGCATTCCTTCTTTTTTCACCAAAGGCAAAATCGCTACTTTGTAAGGTGCAAGCAAAGGATGCAATTTTAACACAACCCTTTCCTCTTGTCCGCCATCGGCAGTAGGTGCCATTTCTTCTTGATAGGCGTTGCAAAGATGTGCCAAAAAGGTTCTGTCCAAGCCTACGGAAGTTTCGATGACATAAGGAACATAGTTCTTATTTTCCTCAACATCAAAGTATTGCAATTTCTTCCCCGAAAATTCTTGATGTTTATTTAAGTCAAAATCGGTGCGGGAGTGAATGCCTTCCATTTCCTTAAAACCAAAAGGAAAACGGAATTGAATGTCTTCGGCAGCATCTGCATAATGCGCTAATTTTTCGTGTTCATGATATTGCAATTTTTCTTGTGGCAAGCCCAACGCCAAATGAAAACGCATACGAGCCGCTTTCCAATGTGCAAACCATTCTTTTTGTGTGCCAGGTTTGATAAAATATTGCATTTCCATTTGCTCAAATTCACGCATACGGAAAATGAACTGACGTGCAATGATTTCATTTCTAAAAGCTTTGCCAATTTGTGCAATACCAAAAGGGATTTTTTGACGAGAAGTTTTGAGGACATTTGAGAAATTAACAAAAATGCCTTGTGCCGTTTCGGGACGCAAATACACATCAAAAGAGCCATCTGCGGTAGCTCCTAACTGTGTTTTGAACATCAAATTGAATTGACGCACATCTGACCAGTTACGAGAACCCGATTCAGGGCAAGCGATTTCATTTTCGACAATAATGTCTCTCATGCCTTCTAAATCGTTGTCTTCCAATACCTTTACGAATTTTTCATACACAGCTTGCGCTTTTTTTGCATCTCTATTATTTTTCAAAAAGCCTTGATAATTTTCGTTATCTGCTTCCCAACCTTCTTTTTTGGCTCTTTTTTCCGTCTCTTTCAAAGACTTTGCGTTCAATTTATCCAAATATTCCTCTATCAAAACATCGGCACGGTAGCGTTTTTTAGAGTCTTTGTTATCAATCATCGGGTCGTTGAAAGCATCAACGTGTCCAGAAGCCTTCCATACAGTAGGGTGCATCAAAATGGCAGAATCCAAGCCTACCACATTTTCGTTCATTTGCACCATGGTCTTCCACCAAGCCGTTTTGATGTTGTTTTTGAGTTCTACGCCAAGCTGTGCGTAGTCGTAAGTCGCTCCGAGACCGTCATAGATTTCGCTCGAAGGGAAAATAAAGCCGTATTCTTTGCAATGTGAAACGATTTTAGGAAAGATTTCGTCGTAGTTCATTGTTTGAGTTTATTTCACGCAGATTTCGCAGATGGTAGCAGATGAACGCAGATGTTTTTATATGTATAATAATTGTTTAAAAATCAAGTGTCTGAAATTTCGCACACACCGTCTGCGGAATTGAGATGTTTGAAAAACATTTCCGAGACACTGTCTCGGAAATTGGAGTTGTATATCGGAAATGAATTACATGTGTTTTATATTGCTAAAAGGTTATAATATTTTGCTTAAAATTTCATCTACATTTTCTACA